>JABUUX010000148.1 GCA_021442965.1 Treponema sp. | reverse complement strand
AATGTGGGTACCCCCTCCCATAGGGCTCCCGTCCCCCATTTTTGTCTGCGTCCCGTTTTCCCTGCGGGAAACTGCCTATAAAGTAAGTCTTTGCAGTTTTGCATTTTACTCCACGCCAAAAGAAAACGGGTCCCAGAGGAAAGACTTAGCTCTGGTAAAAACTTCCTCCCAGTCAGTTTGCTTTATTTTTTACCGCCACTCGGGGCTCCACCTGGTGTTCCTCCAGGGGCTCCGCCTTGAGGTGGTCTTTGTCCGCCTCCCTGTTTATTCCAACCGGACTGTTTTGGAACTGTAAGTTGTTTTAGAACTTCATTTCCATTTAGTCCGGAAAGAATTTTTACATATTCGTTTCCGTAGTTCTGAACTTTTACTTCTATACGTTCGCCTGTTTTTGCAAGTTCTACATAGGCTTGTTTGTTTTCATATCCTATAGCCCAGCGTTCCGTAACAAGATAATGTTCGGTTGGGCTTAATTCTATTTTTCCAGTAAAGGAATAGTTTGGAAGAATTTCTTTTGGAAAGTCATCTATACGGATAGTTGTTTTTACAATGGTAGCCCCTCGGCTTGTAATTTCACCAATTGCCGGCCAGCCTTCTACATAACCTTCAATAGTTTCATTTTTAAATGCAGGAAACGAAAATAAAACTTTTTGACCTATTTTAAGCTTTGATACATCAGTTTCTGCAACTTCTACATCTGCGGTAAGATAATCAATATTTACAAGAGTTCCTACTGAATCTTTTGCTTCCAGTGAGTCGCCGGCTGAAACACTAAGCTGTGCAATAATTCCATCAAAAGTGGCACACACTTTTCGGTCTTCTATTTTTCTAAGTAAGGCTTCTCTTTGTGTATTCATAAGTTCCAGTTGCCGTTTGGAACCGGAAATCCTTGTTGTGTCCATATCAAAATCGTGTTTTGCCAGATTATATTTTTCTGTAGTGTCATCCAGAGTAAGAATAATATCTCCCTTTTTTACGTAATCTCCTTCACTTACATAGACTTTTGTTACAGTTCCGGAACTTAGTGCCTGCAGTTTTTGTGACTGAGCTGCAGAAACAGTTCCCGAAACTTCAATTACATTTTCATAACTTTCTTCACGTACTCGGTAAGTTACATTTGAGGTCTGGGACTTAGCAACAAATTTTCTTCCAAAGAAAAGTCCGGCGCCAATAAGAAGCAGAACAAAAAAAATGATTAAAATGATTAATATCTTTCGTTTATTTTTATTCATAATTATCCGCCTTTAATTTTTTTTATCTGAGTAAAAAAGACTTCTTGTTTCGCAGTTTGAAATAGTTATTTCCAAAAGATTCATAGTTTTTTCTATCTTGTATTTTTCCATAGTGTTTTTTGAAGACAGATATTCACTTTCGGTTATTATTCCCATCTTGTAATAGTAAGCCATATCTTTTTCTATTTTTGTATACATGGTTAGATTTTCTTCTGTAGTTGCTTTGGTCCATTTTAGGTCTTCTGCAGTTTTCTGTTTGTCTGTTGCCGCCAGATTGTAATTGTGTATTGCAGTTTCAATAGAAATATCTTCACTTTCTTCATCCAGTAAATCTTCTTTTTCAGAAAGTTTTTGAAGTTTAAGCGTGTTTGGAGAAAAAGAAATGCCTGCTGTAAAAGCCGGCGTGGCACCAGGGTTTACAGGAATGCTTACACCGGCGTTCAGATTCATTCCCAGAACATTAGACGAAAGCCCTGCATTTATAGTATCGGAAGGCTTGCCATTTGAAGTTTTAGTGGTGGTGTTATTAAAGGTGTAACCTGCGTTTGCACTAAGCGAATAGTTTTTTTCTGCTTTTCTGGAAAGAGTGTTTATTTCTTTTGTCCAAACTGCATTTTCAATTTGTTTGTAGGAACTTTTATCAAAGTCATCAAAGGTAAGAATAGAATTTTCAGGAAGCCCGGTTTCCAGTATAGAAATAAACTGTTCAAAATCCAGTTGCTGATGGTTTTCAAACCCGCACTTTAAAAGAAAAATTTCAAAATTATGATTAAGTTCCCGTACACTCATTTCTATTGAGTGCTCATTATTCTGAACCTTCATTTGAGCAAGTCTGTAAGAAGATGAACTTTCAGAAAATCCTTGGGCTTTTATTTTTTCAAATGAAATTTTCTCGGTATATAGATTGTTTTTAGAAGATATAATTGATTCCCAGATTTTTAAAAGTGATTTAATTTCTGTATAAAAACTTTTCTCAGAACTTAACACTTTTGTTTCAAGGGTACGTTCTGCTTCAAGAAGAGATCGTGCAGATTTTTTGAAAGTTATATTACGCTTATCTTTATCTGTATCAATAAGATTTATGCCCGCTTTAAGAGTTGCATTTTCTAAATTTGATTCAGAGGAAATGGAAATATCTGTTTCTGCAGAAAGAGATAAATTTCTGGCTTGTGGAATTGATGCTGTAACATTAGGCGTAAGTGTAAAAACTCCAACTCCGGAAACAGTTTTAAAAGTCATATTTCCAGAAGACAGGGTGATATTAAAACCATTTTGAATAAGAGTTTTTTCATTTGTTATTTGTGATTTTTGCAAACTGATGGCAGCTGTTTTTAAATCACGGTCATTCTGAATCCATCCTTCAAGAAAATCTGAAAGGGATTCTGCATAAAGCCCGGTAAAAGCGGTTGAAAGAAAAATTAAAACTGCAGATAGTTTACGTTTTGTCATAGTCATATCTTACACTATAAACAATGAATGTTTCAAAAAGATATGTAAAATAACAAAAATTAAAAAAAATTAATATAACAGTTATTTATAAATCAGAAAGATTGCAGGGGTCTTACCTAAATCAGGAACGCCTTTCTTTTTCCATTCTTCGCAGGTTTTAGTTTTTATATATTCGTTTGCACCGGTAATATCACAGGCAATGCAGAATTTTGTTTGGGGGCGGCAGGTACTGATTATGCTTTCAATGAGCTTTGCATTTCTGTACGGAGTTTCTATAAAAATTTGTGTCTGGTCTTCGTTGTAAATTTTGTTTTCCAGCTGGCGGATTTTTTTTGTGCGCTCAGGACCTTCTACAGGAAGGTATCCGTT
>JABUUX010000033.1 GCA_021442965.1 Treponema sp. | reverse complement strand
GCACCTGATTTAATTATTGATGAAATTCCGACAGAACTTAAAACAACCGGAATCAAATTGTCAACAAAAGACAACGGTCTATATGAAGCAAAAGAACCGATGTCTATAACAGGAGTTTCACCGAATACGATTATCAGTGAAGAATTTGACAATTCACGATTCTGGCACAAATTGGAGCACCTTCTTTTTGTTTATTATTTGTACAATTCAAACAAACCTGTACTGGCAGCAGAATATGCGAACTTCCTTTTCAAAGGTTATCAGTTTGTTGAGTTTGATGACGAAGATATAGAAGTTCTGAAAAAAGACTGGCTCACTGTTCGTAATTTCATCATCAGTTTGAAAAAAGATGAAAGCAAGTATCCTGAAATTTCTCATCTTCGCGATAAACTTCTTTATATCGATACAGCTCCAAAGTGGCCGCATCCGCCAAGATTCAGACTGAAACGTTCTGTGGTAACAACAATTGTTCAGCAGCATTTTAACGGCAAACTTGAACAGCTCCCTCAAGCCTTCAGCAGTTATTCTGAAATCGACAGAAAATGTCATGAATTGACTGCACAGCATAAAGGAAAGACAGTTATTGAACTTATGGCTGAGTTTGGAATTGACAACAAAATCAATAAAGGTATTTCAGAGCAAATCATTGTAAAAATGTTCGGTGGTTTTTCAAAAAAAATGAGCCAGATTGAATTGTTCAATAAGATTGGATTGTTTGGCAAAAGCATTGTTCTCACTCCGGAAGGAAAAAGAACTGAGGATATGAAGCTGTTCAGAATTGATTTTGATGAAATCAGTTCCAATTTATCAAACTTTGAAGATTCGTCGTTTTATGATTATTTTGGGGGGATGCAAATTCTTTGTATCGTTTTTGAAGAACAGAACAAGGACGATTTTGGAAGCAATGTGTTCATGGGATTCAAACGTGTTGCTTTCTCTGATGAATTTATCGAACTGAACGTTCAGTCCGTTTGGAAAAAAATCAATGAACTTGTTGTATATAAAGAACTGAAAGATGTTCCTGTGTTGGACAAGAAAACCGGAAAACCTGTTGTAAATAAAACAGGTACAATTCAGTCTGCACCGAACTTCCCTAAATCTTCTGAAGGAGTCATTTTTGTTAGAGGTGACAGTTCAGATTCAACGGTAAAGCCGGAATGTGTAAACGGAATCAAAATGTATCGCCAATATATCTGGATTAAGGGAAGTTATCTTTCTGAGATTCTTGCAAAAGAAAAATACCTTTGAGATTTTTGTATGGTTGATCGAATTTTGACAAGGTGATATAATAAAGGTCATGGAAAAGACTGTATGTGAATTGTTTGCAGGTGTCGGTGGTTTCCGATGCGGTCTCAATTCAATAAAAAATATAGAAGATACTCAGAAACCGGAAAAATGGAATACCGTCTGGTTCAGTCAGTGGGAGCCAGGAAAAACAAAACAATGGGCACACGATTGTTACAAAAATCATTTCGGAGTTTCTTTAGATTTAAAAGGTAATGACACAACAAACATTGATATAGCCAAAGTAAATAAAGAAGATATTCCCGACCACAATTTGCTGGTGGGCGGTTTCCCATGCCAAGATTATTCTGTAGCCAGAAGCCTTAACGGTGAAAAAGGAATTGAAGGGAAGAAAGGTGTTTTGTGGTGGTCAATTTATGACATACTTAAAACAAAACATACTCCATTTGTTCTTCTTGAAAATGTAGACAGACTTTTAAAATCTCCTTCCAAACAAAGAGGGCGTGACTTTGGAATTATTCTTTCGTGTCTCAACGCTGAAGGTTATATTGCAGAATGGCGTGTTGTTAATGCCGCCGAATACGGAGCCGGACAGAGAAGACGCAGAACTTTTATTTTTGCATATAAAAATAATACAAACTTTGCTCAATCCCTAACGAATGATGATGTAAAGAATCTTTTACAGAAATCAGGTTTTTTTGCTCAAACATTTCCAATCAAAGATTTTGATGATAATGCTGTAAAGTCTACTGAAATCAGTTCTGATATTCTTGATGTATCAAATAATTTTGCGTTTGATTTTGAAAACTCTGGAATTGCAATCAACGGCAGAATTCATACTGTAAAATCCGTTGCAAAAAAAATAGAGCCGATTCCTTTAGGTGCTCTTCTTGAAGACGGGGAAGTTGCTCAAAAATATTTTATTTCAGATAAAGACTTGTATTTTACAAATCCCGAAAGTACTCACTCCGATGAAACAGAAGAAGAACTTTCTCCCGAAAGTCGCCACACTTGGCAATATTTGAAGGGTGCAAAAAGAAAATACAGAACGGCAGCAAACGGTCATCAATACATTTATACAGAAGGTGCAATCCCGATGATTGATGAATGGAATGTTCCTGCCCGAACAATGCTTACAAGCGAAAGCAGTTTTAACAGAAGTACGCATATTGTAAGGGACAAGCAGACCCAAAAAATCAGACTGCTTACTCCGATAGAGACGGAACGGATTCAGGGGTTCCCAGACAATTGGACCAATACTGGAATGCCCGAGAAAATGCGTTATTTCTGCATGGGAAATGCACTTGTGGTTCCTATGATTGAAACGATGGAAAAAACAATCAGTAAGATTTTTGAAGAAGAATAAAATGAAAAATTAATCCTCTTAGTATTTGTATGTTTTACTTTTCTGTTTTTGGATGTAAAGAAAGACCAGAAGAAATTATTACATTAACTACTGACGGGAATGAAATTTCCATTATCAGAAATACACCAAATTTTTAGAAAGAGACCACTAAATAATTTTGTTCAAGTTGTTTAATGACACTGCAACATGGTTTAGCCACCAAAGCATCTCTTCCCTCCATAATTAGAGAATTTTAAACGGATATTTGATAATAATCTATCTTTTTTTTCATATGACCAATACGATTTGAATTCAAAAATTATGTAAATAATAGTAGACGGCAGAAAAAACCGTAGTATATTAATAAAGTAAAACATCACTTCGGATAAAACGATACGGTCACAGGCCAAAGCCGCCGCTGACTATGCGCCCATATAATCCGAAAGTGACAAAAGTTATATAATAA
>JABUUX010000451.1 GCA_021442965.1 Treponema sp. | reverse complement strand
TGTTTCAGGTTTTAAAAGTTTTCCTTCAATAATGCCGGAGTAGGTTTTTTTTATATTGTGATTTTTAATATTTTCAGAAAACCATTCAGCACCTTTATAACTTAGAGAAAATGCCACAAGTCCTGTAGTTTTTCTGTCTAGCCTGTGAAGAGGTCCTGGTTTAAATGATAAAGAATCATTTTTTATGTTTTTTTCATAAAAATTTTTTACTGCACTATCTAATGAATATTTATCTCCATGAACTTTAACGTCATAAGGTTTATTTAGTATTAATATATGTTCATTTTTAAAAATTATCTGATTTTCAATGAATAAAACAGGTGCGTTATTTTTGTTTGTGGCTTCTGAGTCATTATTAAATAGAAAATCTGCAATTTGGATAATATCTTCACATTCAACACGGTAATTTTCTTTTTGTTTTTTATTGTTTACTCGAATTAAACCGTTTCTGATGTATTTATATATTAGTGAAAGAGAAATGTCTGGTAAAAAAATCCTTAAAACTTTATCAAGCCTACGTCCTTCATCATTTTTTCCGCATTTGAAACTTCTAAAATCCATATTATTTTATAATAGTTTATTATCTAGTAAAAATATAGATAACATGTTAAAATAAAACAAGTATGTGGACACAAATCAAGACTTTTATAACTAATCCAGTATTAATTGCGGGACTTACCAGCTGGTTTCTTGCACAATTTATAAAAACCATTATTAGTCTTACTGGGCATAAAATTCACAATGCAGGTGAACTTTTTGAAAGTTTGTGTCTTAAAACCGGAGGTCTTCCTTCCAGTCATACAGCTCTTGTGGTAAGTGTATGTACTACTATTGGATTTAGAAGCGGTATAAATTCTGATGTTTTCCTGCTCGCTTTTTGTTTTACTATGGTTACTTGTCGTGATGCTTTTGGCGTAAGACGAGCAAATGGACTTCAGGCAAAAAAACTTAACGAAATTGGTAATGAGCTCAAAACAAAAGATCTTATTGAATACGAACAGGTAAAAGAGGTTAACGGTCATACACCGCTAGAGGTTGTAGTTGGTGGTGTTCTTGGACTTTTTGTTGGAATTGGTTTTTCTGTTTTGTAAATATATTATGTAATGAAAAAGTTTTTACCTTTCTTCTGCCTTTTATTAATTATTACAGACCTTTCTCTTTTTGTACTTTTCAGACAAACTCCTAAAGGTGAATTTTGGAAAGGTTATTCTGTGATGTACGTTTCAAACAATGTATCTGATTATGAAATTAGAAGTCTTTTAGATTCAAATGGAATTACTGATTATTCATGTCTTTCCAACCAATATCTTCCTGTAAATTTATCTGCTGACTCTTTAGAGGTTAAACTTATTCCGTTTAATAATAAAGCCGTTGATTATCTTTCAAAAAAAGAAAATTATTTTACAGATAAAACAGGATGTTATAATTTATATTACATTCCTGTTTCATTTAAAAATAGAATAAATTCTTGTATTTCAAAACTGAATAATGGGGAAGTTAAGGCAGGTCTTGATGCTTCGTCTTCTTATCCGTTTGTATTTCCATCTGCAGTTATTCTTTTAATTTTATTTTTTACTTTTTTTTCTAAAAAAAAGATTATGTTTTTTTGTTCGTCTATTTTTTCTTTTTTATATTCTTTATCATTTCCATATCTATCATCAATGATTGCTTCTGTAGTTTTATTATTTTGCCTCTTTGTTTTTTCTCAAATTTACGGAAGAAAAGATTTTCTTAAACTGTTTTTAAAACGTATTGAAATTTTTATCCTGATTGGATTCAGTATAGTAAATTCTTTTTTTAGTTCAATTTCAGCTGGTTTTTGTTTTATTGCTCTTATAACATGTGTTTCAGCTTTTTTGATTATATATGATTATGTTAATTCAATTCACGATCAAAAAATGTCTTTTAGACCTGTTCTAATAAGAAGTTCAAAAAAAATTAAAGTTTTTAATGGAAAGGAAAAAATTTTGTTCCCAGTATCTATCGGGTTGATTGTATTTTCATTTGTTTTTTCTTTATTTTCCTTTGACATAACAGATTCAGCATCTAAAAAAATCTCTTTACCCAGTTCTGCAGCTTCTATAAAAAACTCTGATTTTCCTGTTATGGAAGATTACTATAACTGGTATTATTCTGTTCAAACCTTTCCTTATCAATCTCTTAATAATGATTTTTATGATAGCAGTTCTGTTTCATATAATCGCTATATACAAGATGACGGGAAAATTATTGAAAAAGAACAGTCATATATAATGAATCAGGATTTCTGTGATATAGTCTACGGTCAGATTGATTCTTTAAAATTTAATGCATTTGAAAAAATAATGAAAAAACAAGGTGATGATTATTATGCAGGTTGGTCTGTAACAGGGTCGCACCAAAACAATATATTCAGTATAATTATATCGTTTATGCAGTTTATGCTCATTTCCATTTACTTTGTGGGATTATTGTTTAAAAGTAACAGGGGACGTAAATGACTACTTTTCCGGGGATTTCTCCAGTAATAAAAAATTATAATAGGGCAGAGAATGCTTTTTTTTCAAGGATTGTAACGGTTCCGTTAAGTCAGGAGAAAAACGTAGTTTGTAAACCTCTTGTTTTTGAAGGTCAGACTGTAGAAGAAGGTCAGATTATTGCTGAGAGCGAAGATTCTTTAAAAGCAAAGATACATTCTCCTGTACCAGGTAAAGTAATTGATTTTATTTCAGTTAAGAATCCAGACGGAAGACCTGTTGTAGCGGTTCGAATAAAATTTGAAGGGAGCTTTTCTTATACAGGTAAACAGAGAATTGAAACGAACTGGAAAGAATTGGCTCCATCTTCTATACAAAAAACACTTTCTGAAATGGGAATTATAAATACATATCATGTAATGGAAGTTGTTTCTCTTTCACAACAAGTAAATAAAGCAAGACAAACCAAAATAAAAAATGTTGCAGTTCGCCTTTTTGATGAAGATCCTGTTCGTATTACTGATACTCTTATTTCAAAACTTTATTCTGAAGAAATATTGGTTGGAGCTCGAATTATTGCAAAAGCTATTGATGCAGAACAAATTATTTATTTTTTTGGTAATAAAAAAAGT
>JABUUX010000110.1 GCA_021442965.1 Treponema sp. | reverse complement strand
CGGAAAGACAGGTGTTAAATAAGGTATAGCTTTATGATTAAGAAACTGAATGATAAAAATAGAAAACGCTTGCACAGAAAGATTCACATTCGTAAGTCAATTTTCGGAACTGCCGAAAGACCAAGAATGTCTGTAACACGCAGTAATAAGAATCTTTCAGTTCAAGTTATTGATGATGATGCAGGTGTAACACTCGCTTCTATTTCTACTATGGAAAAAGAATATGCAGAAGTTAAGCCTAATACTGAAGGTGCTGCAAAACTCGGTGAAGCTTTAGGTGCACGACTTAAGGATAAGAATATCACTAAGGTTGTTTTTGACCGCAATGGATATCTTTATCATGGTGTTGTAAAAGCTCTTGCTGACGGCGCTCGAAAAGCCGGAATAGAATTCTAGGAGTCAATAATATGGAACACCAGAAAAATTTTGATAAAGATCCAAAAGAGAAAGAGTTTGTAGAAAAACTAGTTACTCTTAATAGAACATCAAAAACAGTAAAAGGTGGACGCCGTATGGCTTTCGCTGCTCTTACAGTTGTTGGTGATCAGAAAGGTCGTGTTGGATACGGATTTGGTAAAGCCAATGATGTTTCTGAAGCAATTAAAAAGAGTATTGATCGTGCTAAGAGAAACCTTATCACTATGCCTATGAAAAATGGCACAATACCTCATGAAATTATTGGAAAGTATAAGAGTTCACAGGTTCTTCTAAAGCCAGCTGTTGCTGGTTCTGGAATTATTGCTGGTGGTCCTGTTCGTGCAATTATGGATGCTGCAGGTGCAACTGATATTCTTTCTAAGTCACAGGGATCAAGAGCTTCTGTAAACGTAGTTCGCGCCACTTTCAATGCTATTTCAAAACTCATGGATGCAAAAAAGGTTGCTGCAGCTAGAGGAAAAACTCTTGATGAGTTGTGGGGGTAACCAATGGCACAGATTAAGATTACAAAAGTTAGAAGTACAATTGGACAGAAACCGGCTAAGGTTGCAACAATGCGTAGCCTTGGTCTGAAGAAGATTAATTCTTCTGTTGTACAGGAAGATACACCTGCAATCCGTGGTATGATTGCTTCTGTTTCACACTTGGTAAAAGTTGAAGAGGTAAAATAATGTCAGAATACAATCCAATTCTCACAGCACCAATGGGTGCAAATAAAAAACCAAAGAGAGTAGGACGCGGTTCTTCTTCAGGTCTTGGTACAACAGCTGGTAAAGGTAATAAAGGACAGCAGTCTCGTTCCGGTGGAAAAACATATGTTGGTTTTGAAGGCGGACAGATGCCTCTTTATCGTCGTATTGCTCATAAGGGTTTCTCAAATTATCCTTTTAAGAAAGAATATGTTTGTATCAATGTAGAAATCCTTGATGCAAAATTCAATGATGGTGATACTGTTGATCAGGCTTCACTTGCTGCAAAAGGTTTTATTTCAGCAAAAAACCCTGCTTTGGTAAAAATACTCGGAAATGGGGAAATTACTAAAAAACTTACAGTAGTTGTTGATAAAGTTTCTGAATCAGCAAAAGCTAAAATTGAAAAAGCCGGTGGTTCAGTAAAAGTTGCTGAAGATAAGCCTGCAGACGAAAACAAGTAATAAGCGGAGTTAGAACATGGCAAGCAATCCAATAGTAAATATGTTTAAAGTCAAAGAACTTCGCAGTCGTATTTTCTTTACCTTGTTGCTTTTGGCCGTTTTCCGATTGGGAAGCGTTCTTACAATTCCAGGTATTGATGCTCAGGTACTGCTGAATCACTTTGCCGAGTTGGCAAAAAATAATGAAAATGCTTTTGCCAGCTACATGGACTTCTTCGTGGGTGGAGCGTTCTCTAACTTCTCTGTTTTGATGCTTGGTGTAATGCCTTACATTTCAATGCAGATCATTATGCAGCTTGCTGTGATTATTTTTCCTGGACTTAAGCGTGTTTCTCAGGAAGACGGTGGACAGCGTAAAATACAGACTTGGACAAAAGTAGGAACAATTGTTGTTTGTTTGATTCAGTCTGCTGCTGTTACTGTTTATGCTAAAAGCATTCCAGGTGCTGTTGTACTGGAATCTGAATGGGGTTTCAGATTGCTGGCAATGCTTACTGTAACTACAGGTTCAATGATTACAGTGTGGCTTGGAGATCAGATTACAGCCAGAGGTGTTGGTAATGGTATCTCAATGATGATCTTTGCTGGTATCGTTGCCCGACTTCCTAGTGCTATTGTCGACATGGTTAAGTTTGCATCAACCGATTCAACGAAACTTGTATTTGTTATCCTTGTTTTGGTTATGTTTCTTGCACTTGTTGCTTTGGTTATATTCGAAGAATCAGGAGAAAGAAAGATTCCTGTACATTATGCAAAACGTGTTGTTGGAAGAAAGATGTACGGAGGACAGAATACTTATATTCCGTTCAAAGTTAACCCATCAAATGTAATTCCTTTGATTTTTGCATCTTCGATTCTGACACTTCCTTTGCAGTTTGTTTCCTATATTGGGAATGATGGTTCTGCTGTATGGGCAACAAAACTTTCAAATTTCCTAAGACCGAATGGTCCTTGGTACAGCATTTTGTTAGTTGTTCTTATTATCTTCTTTGCTTACTTCTACACTCAGGTTACCCTGAACCCTACAGAGATTGCAAAGAATATCCGTGAGAATGGTGGCTCCATTCCTGGTGTTCGCACAGAGAAGACAGAAGAATATCTGCAGAAAATATTAAACAGACTTGTATTACCTGGCGCTTTGTTTCTGGCATTGATTGCCGTAGTGCCAACAATCATCCAGTATGCATTCGGATTTCCACAGTCAGCAGCAATGTTGATGGGGGGTACATCGTTAATCATTATGGTTGGTGTTGACTTGGATACAATGAGTCAGATTGAAGCTCTCTTGAAGATGCATCATCAAGACGGACTTACCAAGAAGGGCAAAATCAGATCACGAAGTTTGTAAAAATTTTGTGAATAACTAGTAGAAAAGAAGTGAGAATTTGTGATATATTATCACATTGTCTGTTTGCTCTCATTACGAGGTGCTATAAACAGACAGAAATTCTCATGGGGGCTTTATATGAAAGTACGAACCAGTGTAAAACCTATCTGCGACAA
>JABUUX010000228.1 GCA_021442965.1 Treponema sp. | reverse complement strand
ATGTGGCTGAACGCTCCAAGCGGAGTACTTCATCGTGACGGAAGTGAAAAACCTGTTTACCATGCTCTGGACAATCTGATTCACAAAGAATGGCACACAGAAGAAATTCTAAAAACAGATGAAAACGGAAGAATCACTGTAAAAGGCTTCAAAGGAAAATATATTCTGGAAACTTTAAGTGGTGAAAAACTTTTAGAATTTTCAATTTAGATAGAAAAAAAAAATATTTAAATCCGTAAAAAGTTTTTCTAATTAAAGTTTGATTCTGAATCTTCCTTTTTAGATTTAGAAAAACTTTTTATGAACGTAATAACAAATATCACCCCTGCCATAAAAAGTGCACAACCAAGCCCCGTATAAAAAAATGCTATAAAAAAATCCGGAACCAACTTAAAGGCTCTAAGAGAAATTCCGCCTCCCATCATTACACACATTATGATGTACGCTTTTAAATCAAAAAACTGCCAGAACGGACGGTATTCTTCTTCATATCCTGTAATACGCTTAATGTGTTTCTTTGTCATCATAAAGAACATAAATCCAAAACAAAGAAAAACTGCTACAGACAAAGCAGGCACATACCATACGATTTTTATAATCATGTAAGAAAGAACACCAAGTCTTGCAACATTAAATCCTGCAATCATCCAAACTATACCCGCAATAAGCAGCAATACTTTCTTTGGAACTTCATAAAACTTCTTTTCCATGCTATCGCCTTCTTTGTCTTCCTTTTGCCATAAGAAAAAAGCGCAAGAAGCTGATACATGAAGAAAGTGCTGCGGCAACATAAGTCATAGCGGCGGCACCCAAAACTTTTTTTACTCCCTTTAGTTCTTCTTCATCAAGAACTTTATTTTCTTTAAGAATTTTTAGTGCACGATTTGAAGCATTGAATTCAACAGGAAGTGTAATAAGGTAAAAAATCATTGAGCATGAAAAAAGTGCAAGTCCTGCATTTACCAGAATATCACCCCACACATAAAGACTTTCCATTTTTGCAATGCCCGGTAAAGCAAGCCCTGCAAGTGCTATGTAAGGACCAAGTCTGGAACCAATATTTGCAACAGGAACAATGCTCCGGCGAAATCCCAAAGGACCGTATTTTTTTGCATGCTGGATTGCGTGCCCTGTTTCATGAGCCGCAACTCCAATGGCGGCAATTGATGTAGAAGCAAATGTACTTTCACTCAAAGAAAGAGTTTTATTTGTCGGATTGTAATTGTCTGTAAGACTTCCGCCAATTTTCTGAATAGAAACATCAGTTATTCCGTTACATTTTAATAAATATTCCGCAGCCTTTGCCCCCGTAATACCGCGTTTAGATATCACTTTATCAAACTTTGAAAACCGGCTCTTTACAGAAATCTGAGCTATAAGACTAAAAACTGCCGCAAGAATAGCAGCAAAATAAAGCAAGTAATAATAATTCATATTTATATCTTACAACTTAAACATAACTTTCTCAAACTTTCTTTTATGTTAAGTTTTTTACTTCAAATTATATCTTCCATTTTAATTGAACCCATTTCTTCTATACAGTAGAATTATTTTATGCGCAAATTTACATTCCCTGGCGGTGTCTTTCCGCCGGAAAAAAAGGAACTTTCACAAGACTGTCCTATTCAGCCTGTGATGCCTTCTACTAAAAAAGTCTGCATTCCTGTGACTATGGGTGGAGCCCCAAACCAGATTCTGGTAAAAGTGGGTGACACTGTAAAAAAAGGTCAGCTTATTGCAAACGGGGATGCCTTTATGTCTGTTCCGGTACATGCTTCTATTTCCGGTACTGTAAAAAAAATCGGGCCGGTTCCGGCTGCAGGAAACCTTGAAAAAGTTGCTGTCGAAATTCTTTCAGATGATTCTGATACAACTGATTTTATGGAAGTCCTTGACCCGTTTACCTGTGACAAGTCCACAGCCCTTAAACGCATAAAAGATGCGGGCATTGTAGGCATGGGTGGAGCAAGTTTCCCAACTCACGTTAAACTGAATCCTCCTCCAACGGCTGTAATTGATTCTGTAATTATCAATGCTGCTGAATGTGAACCGTATCTTACAATAGATGAACGCACTATGCTTGAATCTCCTGACAAAATGATTGACGGGCTTGCCATTGTAATGCAGGTAACAGGCGTTATGGAAAAGTCTGACGGATTTGGTTACATCGGACTTGAAGAAAATAAGATACACTGTATAGAAGGTCTTCAAAAATCCATTGATGAGAAAAATTACACCGACAAAATCTTTATAAAAATTGTAAAAACAAAGTACCCTCAAGGATGCGAAAAAATGCTTACCAAAGCAATTCTGAACCGCGAGATTCCAACAAAAGGACTTCCGGCAAACATCGGATGCGTAATCTGTAATGTTGGAACAGTATGTGCAATCTCTGATGCCTTCAGACTTGGCAAGCCTCTTATTGAACGCACACTCACTGTTTCGGGCGGAGCTGTAGAAAAACCTGTAAACCTTAGAGTTCCGGTTGGCACCATGGTTAGTGATTTAATGGGAGATGTGTTCACTCTTAAAGAAGGTGAAACTGCAAAAATCCTTGTAGGCGGTCCTATGATGGGATTTTCTATGCCGAATGCTGCTTTCCCGATTGAAAAAAACAACAACGGTATTCTTTTCCTTACTAAAAAAGAATTTTCAGTTTCAAAAGAAAGTCCGTGTATCAACTGCGGTATGTGTCTTAGAGCTTGTCCTACAAATCTAATGCCTGCATTAATGAAACGCACAGTAGACACAAACAAAATGGATGAAGCCGTAAATATGGGACTTATGGATTGTGTTGAATGCGGATGCTGTTCTTATGTTTGTCCTGCAAACATCCCTCTTCTGCAGTATTTCCGCGTGGCAAAAAATAAGGTACGTGCCAAAATGGCTTCAGACAAAGCAAAGGCTGATGCCGCAAAAGCCGCTTCAGAAAAAGGAGGTAAATAATGGCTGACGAAAAAATGTATCTTTCCTCATCACCTCATTTTCATTCTCCTCTTACTACAGGAAAAATAATGCTTTCTGTAGTAATTGCACTTCTTCCTATTTGTATTTCGGGCGTAGTGATTTTTGGACTAAGGGCATTGGCAGTAATA
>JABUUX010000114.1 GCA_021442965.1 Treponema sp. | reverse complement strand
GTGAAGCTGATTGTTCAGGCGGCAGCTCTCCGCCATAATTAAAAGGGTTTTCGGCCGGTTCCTCCGAACCATCATCTGAATAATCTGGGGCTCCGGAAGGAACACTTTGAAGTGCCGAAAAAGTAGGTATTCCGGAAGACGGATGATTCTGTCCTTGAACGGAATTTTCGGCTCCGTAAATCTGACTTGATAGCGGGGTTGCCGGATTAGAAGCAGAAACTGGAGCCGGTTGAGCATAAGGCTCCGGTGTTATGTTCTGCATAGATGAAAAGTTTGCTGTTTGAGCTTGAAATGCAGGTTTAGCTTCAAATACAGTATTTGTTTGCGGTTGAACCATTGAGTTTGGAACGGGAGCACCAGAAAGAAGAGCCTGTGCCTGATCGATTGCTTTTTTTACTTCAGAAGGAGAGACATAATCTTTTATCCAGCACATACGGCTAAAAAGAAGTTCCAGTTCGTACCTTGGAGAAAGAGAATAGCGTATATCTCTGTAAAGGTTCAGAAAAAGTGAAAGAGCCCGTTCTGTTTGAATTGTATTCCATGCTTCAAGTACTTTTTTGCTGTAACGCTCAATATTGTTTCCAAGCAGAGATTCTTTTGAAATGCCGTTTTTAATAAGCAGAATACTGCGAAGGTAGTCAGAACAGTTTGATATAAGCTGCTCAATAGAGATACCTGCTTGAAGAAATGAATCCAGCTGATTCAGAACATCATCTGTTCTGGCTTCAACACAAAGTTCAAATATGGAGTTTAGTCGCTCTACTCCTACAAGACCAAGTTTGTCGCGTATTTTATCGTAGGTGATGTGACTGTCAGAAAAGGCAACTACCTGGTCAAAGAGAGTATAGGCATCTCGCATAGAACCAGTAGATTCACGGGCAATCCAAAAAAGGGCTTCATCATCATAAGTGATGTTCATTTCGGTGCA
Source organism: Treponema sp. (assembly GCA_021442965.1). The sequence continues at coordinate 2,169 of JABUUX010000114.1, read as the reverse complement.
GGCTTCACTAAGGCACTGCTTGACTCTTTCAATTGGAACCAGACGGAAATTAAACTGCTGGCATCGGCTTTTAATGGTAGCCGGAACTTTTTGGAGTTCTGTAGTAGCAAAAATAAAGATTACATATTCCGGTGGTTCTTCTATTGTCTTAAGAAGTGCATTAAAGGCATTTGTGGTAAGCATATGGACTTCATCGATGATGTAAATCTTATAGCGGCAGTTTGAAGGCGGAAACATAACTTCATCTTTTATACGGCGGATATTATCTACGCTGGTGTTTGAAGCACCGTCTATTTCAATTACATCAAGGCTTGCTCCTTTTGTAATTTCCTGACACGCAGGACACTGTCCGCAAGGATGATCGGTTGGACCGTTCTGACAGTTCAAAGCTTTTGCAAGAATTCGGGCTGTAGAGGTTTTACCGCATCCGCGTGGGCCTGTAAAAAGGTAAGCGTGGGCAGTTTTACCTGATTTGATGGAGTTTTTAAGAGTTTCTGCAACAAATTCCTGACCGACAAGGTTATCGAACTGCTGCGGGCGGCGCCGTGTGGCTGTTACTTCATAAGACATAACTATAGTTTACCAAAAAAAATCATTATTTTAAACTTGAATATGAAATCAATTGATATTATTTTAAAAATACCATGCACTAAAGGAGGAAGTAATAAATGGCACAGAAAAAAATTAAAGGATGGGTTTTAGCCCTGATTATAGCAGCCGGTGTAATTGTTCTGGGATCAATGGCTGGTTGCTCAAAATATAACGGAATGGTTCAAATGCAGGAAGAAGTGGATAAAGCCTGGTCTCAGGTTCAGAATCAGTATCAGAGAAGATATGATTTGGTTCCAAATCTTGTTTCTACTGTAAAAGGATATGCAGCTCATGAAAGCGATCTTCTTACTCAGGTAACAGAAGCACGCAGTAAAGCAGGTGGGGTAATTAATGTAGGACCTGAAGTATTGGAAGATCCTGAAGCTTTTGCACGTTTCCAGCAGATTCAGGATCAGCTGGGCTCAAGCCTTCAGAGACTTATGGCAGTTACAGAAGCGTACCCGGATTTAAAAGCAAATGAAAATTTTCTGGCTCTCCAAAATGAACTGGAAGGAACAGAAAACAGAATAGCTACAGAACGCAAACGCTTTAATGACGCTGTTGCAGAGTATAATAAATACATCAGAGTTTTTCCAAATAATCTGATTGCAAATATGGGTGGTTTTGAAAAGAAAACTTATTTTTCTGCTGGATTAGAAGCCCAGTCTGCTCCAAAAGTTGAGTTCTAATATGACTTACAGAACATTAATTAAAAAACTGAGTCTGAGTGATTCAGACTTTGAAAAAATTAAGGATGCAGTGGCAAAGGAAGAACAAAAGTCTACAGGAGAAATTGCCATAGCGGTTACAGCAGAAAGCGGGCATTATTCGTTTTGGGAACTCCTTGCCTCAAACGGTTTTGCAGCTATTGTTGCTGTAGCAATGATTCCGTTTACAGGGAAAATTCAGGATATGTTCCGTTATTATTGCTGGAATGAATGTCCTGCCTGGGTGATTCCTGCGTTTTACATGACAGTATGTTTTACTTTAATTCTTGCAGGATTTTATCTTTGTAATATTCCTTTAGTAGACCGAATCATTATTCCAAAACTTGAAAGGAAACGTGTTGTAACAAACCGTGCAGTTCGCTATTTTGCCGAAAGCGGAGTTTATGCAACACAAGAGCATTCTGGAATTCTTATTTTTGTTTCATATATGGAAAGAGAAGTTCGAATAATTGCAGATAAAGGAATTTCAGAAAAGATTGGGCAGGATTTGTGGAACTTGATTGCAGATGAACTTTGTGAAAACTTAAAAAATGGAAACACAACGCAGGCTATTATAACAGCTGTAGAAAAATGTGGTGAACTTTTGGAACAGAATTTTCCGGCAAAAGAACAGAATCCAAATGAACTTCAAGATGGACTGGTAATTCTAGCTGATTAGGATGCGATGGACACAGATATGAAAAAAAATACAGAGTTTAATAAGCGTATTATTATAGGTGTTGTTTTTGTTTTACTTCTGGCAGGAAGACTTACAGCTTCTTCTGAGGTGCCGCCTCTTAAAGGGCGTGTAAATGATTATGCCGGGATTATGGAGAGCGAAGACGAAAAAGAAGCTGAAAGGTATCTTGCA
>JABUUX010000002.1 GCA_021442965.1 Treponema sp. | reverse complement strand
AAAGGGTGCCTGGTGGGGATTGAACCCACGACAACCAGATCCACAATCTGGCGCTCTACCACTGAACTACAGGCACCATAGTCTCAAGAACTATGGTAAATATACAAATTATTATAAAAAAGGTCAATATTTTTAATGCCTGTAATATAAACCTGTGATATAATACATAGAAATGCAAAAAAAATATGACATTATAGTAATTGGTGCCGGTAATTCAGGACTTTCAGCAGCAGTTCGATCGGCTATATCAGGAAAAAAGACATTATTAATTGAACAGCATAATGTTCCCGGGGGCTGTGCTACTAGTTTTGTAAGAGGTCGTTTTGAATTTGACCCTTCCCTTCATGAAATGTGCGACTACGGAACAAAAGAAAATCCTGGTGAAGTGAAATCACTTATGGATGATATGGGAGTTGATTTTGATATGCTCCCTGTAAAAGACCTTTTTCGAGTTATTTCAAAATTTTCTGATGGAACACCTATGGATGTTACCATGCCTTGCGGGAAAGATGCTTTTTTTGATGCAATGGAAAAATATGTTCCAGGAAGCCGTCCGTACATGGATACACTTTGGGCTCTAATATTGGAATGTCGCGAAGGAATAGAATATCTTTCAAATGGCGAAACAGAATATAAAGCATCTGTACTCATAAAAAAATATATGAATATGCTTAAAGCCGGAACTTACTCAGTAAATCAGGTTTTTGAAGCATTAAACATTCCTCAAAAGTGCCGTGATATTTTTTCTGCATATTGGTCCTATCTTGGAGTAAACATGGATCAAATTGCTTTTACGCATTATTCATTGATGGTGGAAAAATACATAAACAAAGGAGCTTCAATACCCCGCCACACATCACATCAGTTAAGCACAAGACTTTTAGAAAGATTCAGACAAGCTGGCGGGGAATGTCTTTTTACTTGCCGCGCAGAAGAAATTCTATTTGATGGAGAAAAGGCTTGTGGAGTACGCACAACAAAAGGAAATTTTTACGGAGATTATATACTCTCAAACATTAATCCAGAAATCACACTTGGAAAACTCGTTCCAAAAGATAAAGTACCAGATTTTGAAAAAAGACTTGTAAGTGCTAGAAATGGAAACTTTTGCGGACGAATGTTTACCGTTTATCTTGGGCTGGATTGCAGTTATGAAGATTTAGGAATTACAGATTACAGCATTTTTTTCATGAACAGTGCTGATTCAGTTAAAGAATATAACAGCATTAAAGATAAAGAAAAAAACGAATTCAATATATTTCTCTGCTACAATGTTTCAAATCCTGACGTATCTCCTAAAGGAACGTGCATCTGCAGTTTCACTTCATTTCATGACCCTTCATTTTGGGACAACCTGAATCCTATAGAATATGCACATAAAAAAACTTACTATGCAGAAAAACTTATTGATAATCTTAAAAGAAAAACAGGTATCAGTCTAAAAGAACACATAGAAGAAATTGAAATAGCATCACCATTAACCTTTGCACGTTATATTAATGTCCCGGAAGGAAGTGTTTACGGCTATGAACTTAGAGAATGGGATAACTCTATTTCAAGAATGATGATGATAGAAAATGACAACGCCATACCTCATTTCTATCACATAGGAACATCTTCTGCACGAGGAGTCGGCTACAACGGAACTTACATAATAGGAGATCTTGTAGCAAGAAAAGTCATTAAGAAAATGAATAATATGGAAGAACTAAAATGAAAAAACTAAACATCAAAATGAGCCGCTTCTTTATTAAGGATGTTCTAAAATTCAAAGACCAGGCAAAACTCAGAGAAAAAATAATTCGTTCTTTCCCAGCAAATGATGTTTCCGGTGATTTTTATATTAACCGCATGGCATCTCTTATGCATCCTGATTTCCAGAAAATGGTAGTTACTGAAATTCAAAATCACCCAGAATGTAACGCCAAAACTTTTACGTTAAAAAAGAAAGATAATAGTCCGTGCTCAGTTTTCCGTTCAGGTCAATATGTAACAGTGAATATCAAGATAGGAAAAAACTTCGTTTCAAGACCTTATTCAATTTCATCCTCTCCACTAAAAACAAAAGAAGGAATTATTATGCTCACTATAAAAGGCGTTCCTGACGGTTTTGTTTCAAAATGGATTTTAGAAAACTGGAAGATTGGAGATGATGTTTTAATCAGCGGACCTGAAGGACAATTTTATTATGAACCAATTCGTGACAATAAAACAATAATCGCTGTTGCGGGAGGCTCCGGCATAACACCTTTCCTGTCTATGGCTCAAGCTATAAAAGACGGACTTGAAGACTTTAATCTTATAATTCTTTATGGAAGTCGATCAGTAAATTCTATACTCTTAAAAAGTGAACTTGATAATATTTGCAAAGATACACAAAAAGTTACTGTCGTACATGTACTGTCTGAAGAAAAAAAAGACGGTTATGAATATGGCTTTATTACTGCAGAACTGATAAAAAAATACGCTCCGAAAAACTCTGACTTCAGTATTTTTATTTGCGGACCTTCTGCTCTTTACCGTTTTGCAAAAATGGAAATTGCAAAACTGAATAAACCGGCAAGAGAAGTTCGTTTTGAAGCTCAAGGATTATCTAAAAATCCTTCGGAATATGAAGAATACCCCAAAGATGCTAGAGGAAAAACTTTTAATGTTACAATTCATATTGGCTCAGAAACAAAAACAATAAATGCCTCATCATCAGAACCCCTACTATGTTCTATTGAAAAATCAGGTCTGAATCCTCAAAACAAATGCAGAAGCGGAAGCTGCAGCTGGTGCAGATCAAAACTTATAAATGGCTCTGTGTTTATACCAGAGGAAAATGATGGAAGACGTTATGAAGATAAGAAATGTAATTATATACACCCTTGTGCCTCTTATCCGCTATCAGATATTGAAATTGAGTGCACCGAAGGCATAAATAAATAATCAAAATGATTTCTATTTATTGACTTTTTTTTCAACTTTCTATAATATTTTTTTTATCGTATTGAAGTGATTTTCACTCCATAGCTGAAGCCTAAGCCGGCAACTAGAGCGAGAGTGGTGAAATTGGCATACACGCCAGACTTAGGATCTGGTGCTTCGGCGTGAGG
>JABUUX010000072.1 GCA_021442965.1 Treponema sp. | reverse complement strand
TTATTTCTACTGAGCCTACCGCGTCGTCATCTGTTACTGTTCCTGAAAGGATGTTGTTTCCGTTCAAAGAGAACATGTTTTTGCTGTTCGGATTCTTTGTTTTGTTTTCTACATCATCATGAGTCAAAAGCGTTTCATCAATCAAGTCTGAATTAAATGTAATTACTGGTTTATCTGTTTCCTGATTCAAATAGTAAGTAAATGTTTGTGATTTTTCATTTCCGGCAAAATCTTTTACTGTTACCGTAAATACAATGTTACCTTTGTCTGCAAAAGCGGAATTATCACTTAGTTTTGTTGTGTTCAGCTTGATTGTGCCTTCTGAACTTGTCTGTGATGCAGTGGCTATTCCTTCTTTGTTGTTTTTATCTTTTGCAGAAAGTTTTACAGGACTTGTTGTATCGTATTTTCCTGTGTTGTCCTGTACTTTCCATTTTAATGTCAGCATTCCGTTTACAACGGAAGGAGTTTTTGATTCATCATAAACAGGGCTTACTGTAAACTCTGTAATTTCAGGTAATTCTGCATCGTAATAAAGTTTTACTCTGTAACTGGAAGTATTACCAGAAAGGTCTTCTGCTTCAAAAACAACGTCCTTCTGCCCTGTCGTTTCAGAACCAGGATTCCATGTATAAGTAATATCCCAATCTACTTTGTCTGACGCTCCTGCAGCAGTATGTGCTTTTATATTTGCATCCGTAAGTTCAGTACCGTCTACTTTTACAGTTTTTAAGTTTACTTCTGTTAATGGCACTTTGATTTCTACAGACTGATTTTTCTTTACATAATGCATTCCGTTATCAGTATTTGCATTTGTTACAGTTTCTGTACCGAAAGCCGGATATGTACTGTCTGCAATAATAGAATATTCACCGGTTACAAATGTACTGTTAGTTAAATTTCCAACTATATCTTTTACTGCAAACTGAACAGTGTACTGTCCGTCTTCTGTAATCTTATTTGCTTTTTTAAAATCCCATGTAATTTGAGAATTTCTTACTTCCACATCAGTCCATTCTGTATTATCAGTAAATGCATCAGAAGTTGTTTTTGTCCAGTTAGCAGTCTTTTTCTTTGCACGGGCACGAACTTTTGCTACACCGTCATCATCAGAAACTTCTGCAGCAATAGTACTGTTCATGGTTATACCAAAGTTATTTTTAGATTCCTCTGTGCCGGAATAAAGATTTACAAATTCTATTTTTGGAATATCTGTACTCTGCAGTATTTTATATTCAGGAGTAAATATTTCCTTTACATTTCCATATTTATCTTTAACGCTAAGTTTTAATTTAATGGCTTCACCATCTGTAAATGAAGACTGAAGAGTATTTAGAGAAATAGAATTTTCATTTTTTACAGTTCCCTTTACTGCACTGTGATTGTGATTTTCATTTGAACAAACAGCTTCCCAAGTAGCCTCTGTTCCTGTAGCAAAGCCCTGTCCATCTGAATATTCCACCGGAATTAAAACAGTTCCGTTTATAAAACTGTCATTATCTACATTTACAACAGGAGACGGAGTTCCTGCCTTTAGCTCAGGCTTTTTATTGTCATAATTAAACATAATATTTGCAGTTACAGCACTGGTTTCTTTGTCCTGTGCAGTTACTGCAACTTTCATTTCAAACTCTTTATTCCACTCGTCTGTCAAAGGTAGTGCTTTTAGTTTTTTAAGACTCCATTTAAAAATGTAAATGTATTTATCTGATCCTTCTGTAGTATTATCTGCTTGATAATCAGTAAGAGTATTTGCCACAACCCCGTTTTCATTTTTCTTTACAACATCAAAGTAGCCTTCAGAAAGTAAATCTTTACCGTTCATAGTAACGTTTACTTTAGGAAGATCCTTTAATTCAACGTTTGTAGTCTTTACCTTAAACCAAATAGCCTGTTCCCCGCTTACTGGTACTTCAGGTCCCATATAATTACTGTTTTTTGGAAGATTCTGATATTCTTGTTTTGTAGTATCCCCAGCAAGGAAAGAAACCTCAGCCGGAGCCCCGGCTTTAATAATTCTAAAACCGTAACCGTTAGTATTTTTTGGTTTAAACTCGTAACCCGTATTTTCTGTAGTACCAGAACCGTCAAACCCAAATACCATAATCTGGTAATTTGTTGAAGTTTTAATCAAATCATTTCCGTTGTTGTCTTTCATTTCTGCTTTGAAACTTTCGTGAAATTCTTCTTTCATGTCTGTTGTCATTACGCCTTTTTTTGCCAGAACAATTACATTGGCATCACTGTCTGCCTGATTTTTCAAAGCATCTTCTGTTGCATAAGGATTTCCGTTGTCATCAAGTCTTGCCAGAACAACACGGATATTTGACGGTCTGAATTCTGTTTTGTTATTTCCCTTTTCAAACTGAATATCAAATGTACTTCCAGCGTGCAAATCAGGACAGTCTCCGGTTACAGGCTTTTCTTTGCTTGACACGGACCATTTTGGGAAAATATCCGGATTAATCTGGATGCGGGTGGTTTTAGAAAGGTTATCATTTGTTGAAGGAACTTCGGCAACACTTGAAGCTTTAAGTTTATTCAGCTCTGCTTCTGTAGTTGAATCCTCTGAAAGATGTTTTTTATAATCACTGATTTTTTCGGCAGTAAGTTTACTGTTATCAAAATCTTCTGTTTTAAGGAAAAGTTCTGTAGAAATGTTTCCTTCCCCGCTGCCTGTAACTTCTGTTTTAGAGTCGTAAACAGGATTATTATAAATGCGGGCTTCATCTGCCAGTCTGAACGAAAGATAAAAATTCTTTACATCAGAAAATGACGGAGAAGCTTGGGTAATGCCATAAATGGTATCATAGTTTTCTTTTAAGATTTTTTTGCTTTCATCCGTCGGAACTGTATCACTGTACTGGGCAATTACAATTCCTTCGTAAGTCATTTTGTAATCCATACTTGAAGAAAGCAGTTTTTTTGTATCATCAAAAACATCAAAGTATATTTTATTAATTTCGGAAGAATCTTTTGCCTCACCTTTTAATGAAATTGTATGACCAAAAACATTTTTAGAAGGATCTGTAATAGAAGTTAAAGTTTCGCACACAAAAACCGGAGGAGTATTATCAACACTAAAGGCACGGGAATCTGTTTTTTTACCATAAATATCGTAAGC
>JABUUX010000056.1 GCA_021442965.1 Treponema sp. | reverse complement strand
AGAACGGAACCGATAACAAAGGTAATGGCAATAGTTTTGTTTACGTTTATACCCATAAGCGATGCAGCCTGCATATCAAAAGAAACAGCCTGCATGGCTTTTCCGGTTTTTGTACGGTTTACAACAAAGTTCAAAATAATCATAAGAATTGCAGCAGAAACAATAACAATAATCTGAAGATTTGAAATAGAACAGATACCGCCAATGTTGAACTGTTTTAATGGCATTTGAGGGAACTGTCGCGGGTTTGGACCAACAAAAGGAAGAACACGCATTAGATTCTGAAGAATTAATTCAACTGCAATAGCAGTGATAAGAGAATTCAGTCTGGGTGCATTTCTAAGAGGTCGGTACGCAAAACGTTCAATAACAAGTGAAAGAAGACCACAGAAAACCATTGCTGCCAGGAAGGCAAAGGCAAGACCGTACCAATTTGGTCCCATGGCACGTAAAACAAAGTATCCTGCGTAAGCACCCATCATCATAATGTCTCCATGTGCAAAATTGATGAGTTTTACGATTCCATAAACCATGGTGTAACCAAGGGCAATAAGGGCGTAGATACATCCCAACTGAAGTCCGTTGATTACCTGATTTAAAAATATTCTTAAAGACTCCAAGAGATTCTCCTTAAAATAAAAAATTTCAGATAAAATTAACAATCAATTATGACATATTATTGAAAAGAATTTAAGTGCTATTATTTTTTGTATTATTATTTGATCGTAAATCTGTTTGCGCAAAAAAAAACCGCCCTGAAAAAGGACGGCTTTCAAGCTGATAATAAAACTAAATAAGTTTGAACTATTTGTTTTCAGCAGCTTTTGGTACTGACACTTTCTTTTCAAAAAGACCACGGTTCAGACAGCGTGTACAAACTTTAAGAGAGAATGTTGTTCCATCAATTACTGTCTTAACAGGATGAAGGTTTGGTCTCCATGTTCTGCGTGTGTGGTTGTATGATTTAGAAACTTTATTACCACTCATTACACCTTTACCGCAAATATCGCAAGCTCTTGACATAATATATACCTACCTTTATATAAAATTCACAAAATAGTTCTAAAACTATACAGAATTCTAAAAAAACCGTCAATAGCAGAACCTAACGCTCAAGTTCAAGACATTTGTCTTAAAAGCTATGGCGGTAAAATCTATTTAGTCGTCGTAATTTACACCGGCAACATCAAAACCGTTAGTTGCAAGGAAGTCATGTTTATAGCCTTCAAGGTCACAGTATTCCTTAAGATTTTCATCACAAATTTTAGCCATGTATTCTGTTGCAACTGACTGAACGTCTTCACGCATTTCCCAATCGTCAATACGGATAAGGTTTTCAGAATCAACAGGAACGTTTCCTGCAGCATTATCAGCACCTGTAAAGAGTCTTTCTGCAAACAGGCGGTCCATCTGTTCAATACAACCTTCATGAATGCCTTTGTCTTTCATAATTTTAAAGAGGACAGAAAGATAAAGAGAAATTACAGGGATAACAGCACTGGAACGAGTAACAAGTCCTTTGTTTACAGAAACCCAGGCATCTCCTCCAATGGCAGTTTTAAGCTGTTTGCTAAGATCACGGGCAGTAGCTTCCAAATCTTTTTTAGCCATTCCTATTGTACCACTGCGGTAAATGGCATGAGACTGAACAGGTCCGATGTATGAGTAAGCAACAGTGCGGCATCCAGTATCCAGAACTCCGGCTTCCAGAAGAGCATTAATCCAGAGTTTCCAGTCTGCACCGCCCATTACTTTTACTGTATCTTCAATTTCCTGTTCTGTTGCAGGTTCTGCTTTTCCTTCCATCAGGCATTCCTGAAGTATATTCAAAGCATTTCCAGAATAAGACTGACCGATAGGTTTAATTACAGACTTCCATACTGTTTCACTGTCAGGGTCTTTACGTACCGGACTTGCAAGTGAATAAACCAAAAGATCGATTTTTTTGCCTGTCTTTTTGATTTCATCAATAATCATTGCACGGGTTTCGTGACTGAAAGCATCGGCATTAAAAGTTTTGGAATAAAGCCCTGCTTCTGTGGCTGTTTTGTCGAATTCCTTGTTATTGTAGAATCCCGGAGTTCCGCATTTAGTTTCTGTTCCTTCTTTTTCAAAAGAAACACCCATTGTGTCAGCACCATATTCAAAAGCTGAAACGATACGGCTTGCAAGTCCATAACCTGTAGAACATCCAAGTACCAGAACAAACTTAGGTCCTTTTCCGCCTTCCTTTACAGATTTGATTCCGCGTTTAGATTTTTGTGATTTCGCATAATCAATCTGATGATCTGTTTCTTTTGCGCATCCTTCCGGGTGGGCATTGATACAGATGTTACTGCGAATCATTGGTTTAATACTCATAAATTCCTCCAAAGAAATAGCGAAAAATGGATTATTAGGTGAGTCTAAAAAAACTCTTTCTTTAGTTTATTATTTTTGTTTTATTTTGACAATAGAAGAAAAATTGTCAGAATAAAGTCAAGCGTGAGAGCATGTCACGGCTTGCCGGGGGAGTTGCTTGAATGGTAGAAGTGTATAGTTACCCCAAGATTCTGTCTTCAATATCCTGAATGCTCATTCCGTTTTCACGGGAAATACGGGCAAGGTCTTCATATTCAAATTTAAATCTGGAAACCCCGTACCCGTCTACAAGTTTTTTTCGCACCGGTCCCCATTTTGTTTCGACAGTTTCTGTTTTTCGGTTCATAACATACCGGTTAATTTTCTGTTCACGGATTCCGTTTGTAGTGGTGTGTTTGAAAATTTCGTGAATGATTTTTTCTTTGTCATCTTCCCGGCATAGAACACGCATAAGAATTCCGGGACGATTTTTTTTCATTCCGACAGGAACAGAGTAAACGTCCAGAGCACCTGCTTCAAAAAGTTTATCAAATGCGTAACCGATTTTTTCACCGGTCATGTCGTCAAGGTTAAAAGAAAGTTCCAGAACGCTGTCTTTTGAACCGGAAGTTTCACCTAAAATGGCACGGACACAGTTGGCACGGTCAAAATCTTTTTTACCCATGCCGTAGCCAATTTGTTCTATTTTCATAAGAGGCATTTCGGAAAAGTCATTTACAAAATATTTTAAGAGGGCGGCGCCTGTTGGGGTACAGAGTTCGCCGTTTATTTCTCCCCC
>JABUUX010000478.1 GCA_021442965.1 Treponema sp. | reverse complement strand
TCTTTTGAAAAGAAAAAGTCTCCCGGTTGAACATGAAGTTTATCGGCAAATTTTAAAAGCAAATCGAAAGACGGTTTTGTTACAGCAGACTCAATATTTCCGATTGTGCCGTTTGAGACATCGCACATTTCTGCTAACTGTAACTGAGTAATTCCACGTTCTTTCCTGATTCTCTTCAGATTATTTATAAAGATTTCCTGATAATCAACCATTAAACTCATTTTAATATGGAGTTTTTAAACTTTACATAGAGTAGTAATGAGAAAAACAATTAAAGGAAACTCATTAACAATGAGAAATAACTATATTTTAGGGGAATCCACTATGGAATTAAAACTTAGAAAAATCAAAATGCCGAGATTTTCTTTAATTTTTGGTATTCTGTTATTTGTGACTTTTTTTATTTCATGCGAAAAAGACCATGAAAAGATTGCGTCAAAAATGCTTCTTGCTGCAACCGAAGATTCATGTACAGAATTAGTTGATGCAATTGGAGAAGAAATTCAAGAAAATGACTACTATGTATGGAACGGAGAAAAGTGTGAGTTAAATGTCACGGGAGAGCTAGAAAATCAGTTAAATAGTTTGATAGAACTGCACAAGGTGAAACATTCGTTTGCAAATAAGAAAGGAATAGTTGATGAAAAAAAATGGGCAGACTGGATGTATTATTACAATACCTCTGACGAAAACGAAAATTCAGAATCTCTTTATACAGATTGTTTCCTTTGTTTAGAAAAAAACTCTTCAGAAGACAAAACACAGTTTGACAATGAGCTTGATAATTGTTCTAAATCGTTTTTGCTTTATTCGTCATACTTTGGTAATAAAATAAAAGAAAAAGAAGAGTCACTAACATCGCTTCATAACCAATTAAAGTGGATGGAAAAATGTACAATCAGCATGTCGAATTTTATTTGGGATGAAGCAAAGACAATAAATGACCTTTATAAAGATATGCCTAAATCAGTGAAAGTAACCAAATCAATAAAAGGAAACAATCTTATTGTTCGTGCATCTGCCCAAGTTGAAGGAGATGAAGTGCTCTCAGTTGCTGCCGCATTTGTATGTTCAAAAATTGGAAGTGCAGGAAGCTGTTGGATTTCAGAAGTATCAATGACATCACTTGGTCAAACAATAAAATCAAAATGTCGTGGTGGATTTTTCAATGATCCAAGTGGTGCCGGAGAGTGCATGGGAATGTTGTCAACAGCACTGGATGGGTTAAAAGGATTTAAGTAAATATCATAGAAATTCTATTTTTTGGCTATGAAAACCTAAGCGTTAAGGACCAGGTGATTTGATTATGAAATTACCTGTTTTGGTTTAATACAAATCATTTGAAAATATCATAATGCTATGCTTCCTCGTATAAAAACTTTTGAAGCACTGGATGATTTTTTTCTCAAAATAGAATTCGATGACGGAAAGAAAATTCTGTACGAATACGGGAAAATTCTTTTCTATCTTTCTGCCAGAAACGGCATCATGTAAACTGGTTTCATTAAAAGCGTGCCTTCATTTGAAACATCTTTTTGTGAAATAAGATAAACGTTTTTTATATTCCGGGAATATTTTTTTTCAAACTCGGTGATAGATTCGTGGCTGCCGCTTCCAGAAGATTTTACTTCAAATGCAGAAATTTTGTTTTTTGAAGCAATCAGAAAATCGACCTCGTAATAATGGGTGCTCCCGCGTTTTTCCCAAGTGTGATAAAAAAGTTCTCTTCCGGACGCTGCAATAATCTGTGCAATCATGTTTTCATAAAGATAACCCAAATTTGCGGGAAGTTTGTCACAAAGCAATTTTGCATAAACATCATTTTCTGTAACAGGTCTGTCAATGAACATCATCGTTACAAACAAACCTGTATCTGCAAGGTACATTTTATAGCTGTCCAGGTCTTTTGTGCCTGAAAGATTTGAATTCGGATTCAGACAGTTATAGCAGGGGAGAACAGTTTTTGAATCAATAAGTTCGTACAAAAGGTATTCTGTACTGGGAGTTTTTTTGCCGTTTATGGCAGCGGAGATTCTGAATTTTTTCTGACCTTTCGCCAGCTGGGATGGAATTGCGTGATAGAGTGCTGAAATGCGACCGCTTGAATCAATTTTTTTAAAATCGTCTTCATACAAACTGATTATCTGCCGTTTGATTTTATCAATCTCGAAAAAATTTTTCCCCTGTATGTAAGCATCAACTGCCTGAGGCATCCCACCGACCGCCATGTAGATTCTCAGGTCGCGCATGAGTTTTCTGTTTGCAGCCTGCCCGATTGGTTTTCCGCTTTCGTAAACCGTTCTCAGTAAATCGTAGACTCCGCCTGTCGCTCTGCAGAATTCTTCATAATCCATCGGAAAAACCTGAATTTTCATTTCCTCAGAAGGAATCAGAATATCTTTTACATTTTTTTTAATTGATATAAGCGAGCCTGTTTCTATGTAATGAAAACGACCGTCTTTAACAAGGTGTTTGATTGCCTGTCGGGCGCGGGGAAAAAGTTGAACTTCATCAAAAACAATTACAGATTTGTGTTCCGGTAGAGACACGCCGGTTTCAGCCTGCAGACGCGTAAAAAACAGATTCATATCTGAAATATCATCAAAACATTCACAGACTTTTTTTGACGCTTTTGAAAAATCAATGAGCAGATACGATTCATATTCATTCTGTGCAAAACTTTCTGCAATAGTCGATTTTCCGACCCGCCTTGCACCTTCGAGAAGGACGGCATAAGAGTCAGCGTAGTTGTTTTTCCAGTCGAGAAGTTGTTGATATGCTTTCCGATAAAAACTCATAAAGCAAGTATATATCAGATATACCGTTTCTTCAAGAAAATTTTTTCAAAAATATACCGTTTGTTCAAAGTTTTTACAGTGAAATATACCGTTTCTTCAAGGTTTTATAGTGTAAAACGTACCGTTTCTTCAAACTTTTAAATACTTGCACAAATCCATAAATATCATTATATTGTTTCTATAAACAATGACGTTTGTCGATGGAATTTTTTTCATCGCCGGACGTCTTTTTTTTTGCCCTGATGATTTTCTCGGGGCGTTGCGGGGTGTCCCCGCAGAGAGGGTAGGACGCAACGAAGTGCGGCCGCAGGGGGAGACTTCCCCCTCCAAGGAGAACGAAAATGAACACACTTTATGA
>JABUUX010000085.1 GCA_021442965.1 Treponema sp. | reverse complement strand
GAAGGGTACAGTATTGTGCTGTTTCAACTTTAAGCGGCGGTGAGAAAAAAAGACTTTTTCTTGTTCGCCTTCTTCTAACAAATCCAAACTTTCTGATTTTGGACGAACCGACTAATGATTTTGATATTTTTACAATGAACATTCTGGAACAGTTTTTAATGCAGTATCAGGGATGTCTTCTTATTGTAAGTCATGACCGTTATTTTATGGATAAGGTGGCAGATTCTCTTTTTATCCTTGAAGAAGACGGGAGTGTAAGCGGATTTGTGGGAAAGTGTTCTGAATATGTAGAGTATCGGGAAATGCTTTCTCAAGAAAAAGCACAGCAGAGCAGGGCTCAAAAAAATGACGGACTAAAAACAACTGGTATTAATGAAAATACCGGTGACGAAAATGCAGTATCACAAAAGCCTTTGGAACCGGTAAAGAAAAAACTTTCGTTTAAAGAGCAGAAAGAATTTGAAAGTTTGGATTCAGAGATTCCCCTGCTTGAAAAAAAGAAAACAGAATTGGAAAATGTATTATCATCCGGTTCTTCCAGCGGAGAACAGATTGTAAAGGCTACCGCAGAATACAGTGTTCTTTCTGAAGAACTGGAAAAAAAATATGAGCGCTGGACAGAACTTGCCGAGCGCATGTAAGGAAAAATAAATGAAAACTTTTACAAAACTTTTGGGGGCACTTATTATGATTGATACTGCCATGTTTGCAGGGTGTACAACTTCATCCGGAGCGTCAAAAATTTCTGACACTCAGAAAGAAGAAAAAATCTTAAGAAATGATGACGGCATTGCAGTATATTGTCCGGCAAAATACACTGCAAAAAATCCGGATACTGATTATGGATTTACAGTTCACAAACTTTACTATTCTACAGTTTGTGAAAAAAATAAATTCATTTCAGTTACACTTCCGGCAGGTTATACCGAAGAAAAAAAATATCCTGTTCTTTATGTTCTTCACGGATATTGGGGAACTGAGCAGTCAATGACCGGCTGTTCAACCACAATTGGAAATATGATTGCAGATAAAAAAGCAGAAGAAATGATTATTGTTTATCCGTTCATTTATTCCAGTAAAACAAAAATGCAGTGTACTTCTTTTTCAGATCCGGCAGACTGGGAAGCTTATGATAATTTTGTAAATGAAATAAAAACAGATATTATGCCTTGGGTTAAAGAAAACTTTTCTGTAAAAGAGGGACGTGAAAATACAGCCATAACAGGATTTTCTATGGGGGGAAGAGAAGCCTTGGCTTGTGGAATAGCACATCCTGATTTATTCGGCTATGTAGGTGCTATGGCTCCAGCTCCAGGACTAACTCCAAATACAATGCATCCGGGACAGTATCCTGAAAGTGAAGCTAAATTTCCTGAGGGGAAGGAACCTGTTCTTCTTCTTTGCTGCGGAGACTGTGACAGTGTTGTAACATCTTATCCGCTTTCTTATCACAATATTTTTGTTAAAAATAATGTAAAACATACTTGGTGGTTTGTTCCAGGAAGTGACCACGGAGACCCTGCAATTTCTTCGGGTATTTTTAATTTCTGTGAAAGAATTTTTAAATAATTAATTTTTAAATATTTCATGTAAATGAAGTTTATGGAGTGGCTTGACCGCTCCTTTTTTTTTATCTAAAATGCAAATGGGTTGCAAATGCAAGTGATTTGCATTTTGAAAAATACTCAAGAAGAAAATTTATGGAACAGAAAAATTACCGTACAAAGACAAAAGATCTTATAAATGAATTTATTCTGAAACATCACGATATTACTTTTTCGGCTTCAGATGTTTTTGAATATCTTAAAAATTGTGACAGTACAGTAAACGTTACAACTGTTTACAGAAATATGGACCGGCTGGTAGATAACGGAATTTTAATCAGAAGAAAAACTGAAGGTGAAGATGCAGCGTGGTATCAGGTTGTGTCTGAAGATTCTGACTGCGATCATCATATCCATCTTCAGTGTTCAAACTGTGGAAAACTGTTTCATATGGAATGCGATTTTATGGACGAAATTCAGGAACACCTTTTGCGTGAACATAAGTTTTTTCTGGACTGCAAACTTTCGCTGTTAAAAGGCTTATGCGAAACCTGCCGTAAACTAAAAAAATCCTGATTCAGATTTTTGTTTTTTGCTAAGAATCTTTTGGAGAATTATTAATGAAAAAAATATTTATTGCATTGTCAGTTTTTTTTCTTCTGGCTCTATGTGCGGGGTGTAACAAAAAAACATCCTCCGAAACAAAACCTATAATTATGTGCTCAACTTTTCCTGTTTATGACTGGACACGAAATATTTTGGGTGATTCAGATTCTTTTGAGCTTAAGCTTTTGAACTCCAAAGGAACTGATATGCACAGCTTTCAGCCTACGGTTAAAGATCTGGCCTTTCTTTCTTCCAGTAAGATTTTGTTTTATATTGGCGGAGAATCTGAAGCGTGGATACAGGATGCTCTGGCTGAAAAGAAAAATAAAAATCAACAGTCGTACTCAATGCTGAAACTTTTAGGAGAGGCTGCTAAATTTGAAAGTAAAGAGGGCATTCTGGAAGGAAAGGAGCCCCTTACGGTAGAAGAGCAGAGCAGAAGCTACACCAGCGGAAGCGAAGCAGGCGGGAAGGAGTGCAAGACTGAAACTGAATACGACGAACATGTGTGGCTTTCATTAAAAAATGCAGAAAAACTTTGTGCAGCGATTTGTGACATTTTATCTTTGTCAGATTCAGATAATACAATTTCTTACAAAAAGAATTTTGAAGATTACAGAAAAAAACTTGTTTCGCTGGATATAGAATTTAATTTTTCTTGTTATGGAAAAACAGTTCTTGTAGCAGACAGGTTTCCTTTCAGGTATTTGTTTGATGATTACAATATAAATTATTTTGCAGCATTCCCCGGGTGCAGTGCCGAAACTGAAGCAAGTTTTCAAACCGTAATAAATCTTTCGAACGTTCTTAATGAATATAATCTTAGAACCGTGTATGTATTGGAAAACTCCGGTACAAAAATGGCGCATCAAATTATTCAAACTTCAGGATTTCCTGCAGAAGTTCAGGTTTTAGATTCCATTCAGAATATCAGTTCAGAAAATATTGCAAATGGTGAAACGTATTTAAATTTGATGGAAAAAAATCTTAAAGTTTTAAAAGATAACT
>JABUUX010000389.1 GCA_021442965.1 Treponema sp. | reverse complement strand
AAAATCACGGAATCCTTTTAAAATACGAGGTTGAATGAGATTTTCCATAGCAATATAATATATATATTATTGATAAATGAATAGTGATATATAAAAAAACAGAGACTTTACTTATGGTTTTAGTAATTGACATTGGAAATACAAATATTAAATTTGCACTCTTTAAGAATGAAACAATTTTACACACTTGGCGTCTTAGTACAGACACTAAAAGAACCGGAGATGAATATTATTCAATTTTAAAACCTCTATTCACTGATGCTGGTATAGATTGTAAACAAATTGAAAAGATTGTTCTTAGTTCTGTAGTTCCAAATCTTATAGGGCCTTTTGTAAATGTTTCAAGTAACCTTATTGGAAAAAAACCACTTATAATAGGACCTGATATTTATGACTGGCTTCCCCTGAAAGTACCTGAGTCTGCTAAATATGAAATTGGAACTGACCTTTTTTGTGATGCTTTTGAAGCATGGAGTAAATATAAGAGCGCCTGTATAGTTGCAGATTTTGGAACTGCTCTTTCATTCACTGCTATTTCACAAAATGGAAGTATTGCGGGAGTTGCAATTACTCCTGGAATTGGAACCGCATTCAAATCTCTCTTTAATAATACTGCACAAGTACCGTCAGTACCATTGGAAATCCCTCCTACAAGCCTTGGCAAAAATACAAAAATTGCAGTACAGGCAGGAATTGTTTTGGGGTATAAAGGGCTGGTAGAAGGTCTTGTAAAGCAAATGAAAGATGATTTAAAAAAAGAATATGATACAGAAATATCTGATATAAAAGTAATAGCAACTGGTGGTTTGAACAGTATGCTGCACCCAATAACTGATATTTTTGATGTAACAGAAAAAGAGCTTACTTTATTCGGTATGAAACATATTGGAGATTTATTATAAACCTCCCCAAAGTTCCATTTTTTGAGAAATAAGAGAATTCAGTTCTAGGGTAACAGACTCAATATCCATTTCTTTTATTTTATCTGTCATAAGTTTCCATGAATTATCAAAATCTTTTTCAGCTCCCAAAATCATATCAGTAAGGGCTTGTTTAACATAATTATCAATTTCGCTAAGTTTTTTTGCATTCTCAGCAGAAAGGTTATACTGCCATGCTTGACCATGGCGGGAAACTCCAAGTTCCAAACTAGTCGGGAAAAGATCTGTCCACATTTCAGCACCATAAGCCTGCAGAGTTTCACGTTCTACAGGTAAATATTCCCTTTTAATTTTTTCAAGAGTTAAATTTACAATATTATCTCCGGCTGAATCATAAGCTCCTTTTCCAGCCTGTGGGAAAGGATATGCCCAACTTCCAATACCACTGTTTGGAGGAATATCTGAATAAGAAACGCGTTTCCCAAATTCATCTTTGTAATAAGTAACATTTTCTATACCCCAGTTTAAAATAATTTGAGCTTCTTCTGAACACATATAATCAAGAAATTTAAAAGCTTTCTCTGGATCTTTACAGGATTTTGACACAGCAATTCCCCAACCACCAGAAAAACCATAATCTTTAAGAGAAGGATCTTTGTATTTTTTCCCGGCTGTTACAGGTAAATATGCAAAAGTTCTTTCTTCCATGCCATTTTCTGCCAGATAATTTTTTAAATTTGTCAGTCCCCACAAAGGATATGATGTAGAAAGCACTCTCCCCTCTTTAACCTTTGATTGCCATACATCTTCCTTTTGAGTAAAACTTTCAATATCAAGAAGACCTTCATGGTAAATTCTGTTAAGCCACTTATAAAAAGCAGGCATTTCTTTATTAAGGAATTTATATTCAGCAATTAAGGATTCATTATCTACAAACCACTGTCCGTCATCAGGATGTCCTGTAAGATATCCGCCTGGATTAGAAAGACTTAAATACCAGTACCAGCTGTCTGCCAAAAAAGAATACCCAAGTGTTTCTTTCCCATTTATTTTTGGATATTTAGCTTTATAAGCCAAAAGAGCATTTTCCAAATCTTCTAAAGTGTCAATTCTGGGGTATCCTAATTCCTTCAGAACTGAATGCTGAAGCTGAATATTTCCAGCAGTTTCAAGAACTAAGTTTTTTATATCAAAAGTTCCAACAGAATAAATATGAGGGTTATCTAAAGAATATTTTAATTTAACAATCTGCTCCCCATAAAGTTTTTTTAAATTATGACCATAAAGTTCTATATATTCATCCAAAGGGATTACTGCTCCAGCTTCAATCAGTTTGGAAAGATCACTTTTTGCATAAATCAAATCAGGATAGCGGTCATTTGCAATCATAAGTGAAATTGTTTCTGTAGAATTATCTTTTGTGAACTGAGTTTCCAGAAATACACCAGATTTTTTTGTGATTTCTTTTGCTGTCAAATCAGTAAAAGGTGTATATTCCATTAAATCTGAAGAAAAAAAAGTAAAAGTTGTAATATCTTTTTCAAATTTTTTTTCCTTGCATCCCGAAAAAATTAAAAGAGAAAATATAAAAACAATAAGAACTTTGCTCTTCATTCTTTTTCCTTTTTTGAATTAATAATTTTACAGATGTTATATTTTTAAGTGTCTTTTAAATTATCTTTAAATTCTTTAGGAGTCATTCCTGTTGCTTTTTTAAACTTCATAAAAAAATAATCTGTATTTGTATATCCTACAAGTTTAGAAATTTGATAAATTTTTAAATCTGTATGTATAAGTTTATTTTTAGCTTCTTCTATGCGAAGATTATCTAAATAAGTATTAAACTGAAGCCCAGTATATTTTTTGAATTTTTTTCCCAGATAAGCTGAATTACAATTAAAAAGTTCTCCCAATGTTTCAAGTTTTAAATCTGAAGAATAATTTGTTTTTATATAAGCAATTACTTTTACAATAACAGAGTCTGCTGTGTTGATATGAAAATTTTCAAGATTTGCAAATAAGATTTCATTAAAATAAATTATAATTTCAGTAAATGTTTTTGCAGATAAAATTGGAGAAATAACATCAATTTTTTTGTCATCATCCGACTCTCTTTCAGGATACTTTGTAATTAATCGATTTTTTAAATCCATTAAGCACGAAATTAGTTTTTGACGTATTACAGATGGCTCCAGTATTTCTGAAAAAACAAAATCTTCAAACTCTTTTATTCTTAAAGAAAGGTTTTCTTTATCATAAGTTTCAATACAAAAAAGTATTTTATTTAAGAAATTATCATAGTTAAAAA
>JABUUX010000135.1 GCA_021442965.1 Treponema sp. | reverse complement strand
GCCGACAAAGCAAACATCGGCGTCGCTTCTCTTTACCGCGCATTTGAAACAAAAGCAGAAATCACAATTCAAGCAGGCATTCTTTTGTGGAACAATGTCCAGAAAGATTTTTTAGATTACATAGGGACTGCAAAAGATAATCTTTCAGGAAAAGAAGAACTGGAGTTTTTCTTAAGCTATTTTAAAATTCTTTTTAATAAGCATAAAGCCTTTATAAAATTCCTGGATGATTTTGACCATTTGATGCTTTCAGAAAAAATAGATCCGCAAAAACTTTCCGAATACGAAGACTGTGTAATTAATTTGCAGGAGCCTTTACTGGACGCTTACACAAAAGGCGTAAAAGATAAAAGCCTTCGAAAAAATGTAAACATAAAACTTGTTTATTCTTCTGTTACAAAAGCACTCATTGCTGTAAGCCAGAAATATCTGCGTGGAAATATTCTGCCGGGTGATAATTTTTCTGAAGCAGAAAAAGAACTTGAAGAGCTTGTTACAATGACAGTTTATTATCTTTCCCAAAAAAATAAATAAACAAAGGAGAAAATTTTATGGAACATGAATTAAATGCACAAACAACAGCACAGGGAAACGCATCGCTCAAAAACGCGCCGACTTCAATCCTGTGGATTTTTGCAATCGGTCAGATGGGCTGGTCACTTTTGTCTGGAATTATTACAAACTGGCTGGTTTATTTTTATCAGCCTGCTGCAACTTCCGGACACACATTTTTTATTCCGCAGGGCAGTGTTTTTATAGGATTGACTGTCATCGGCTTGATTACAGCATTCGGCCGGTTGTTTGATGCAGTAACCGACCCTTTAATCGCCGCCTCTTCTGACCGCTGCGGCCACAGACTTGGAAGACGCATTCCGTTTTTGAGATATTCTGCTCTTCCCTTTGCCGCCGTTACAGTTTTAATTTTCTGTGCACCAGTAAATCATGAAAGCACTGTAAACAGCATATGGCTTTTTGTTACTGTCATTCTCTTTTACCTTTTTATGACAATGTATTGCACTCCGTTCAACGCTTTAATTCCGGAACTTGGCAGAACCCAAACTGCAAGAATCAATCTTTCAACTTATATTTCAATCACATATTTTGTGGGAACCTGTGCAGCATACCTTGTTCCAAATGTTGCTTCATTTTTTGAAAAATCTTTGGGCTATGAAAATTCAATCAGAGTTACAATTGCAATTCTTTCAACCTTTGCATTCCTTTGCATGATTATTCCGGCATTTATCATCGATGAACATCTTTACGCAGACACAACTCCAAGCAAAACAAAAACTTTTGCTTCTTTGGGAAAATCTTTTAAAAACAAACAGTTCAGAATTTTTGTAGGCTCAGACATTCTTTACTGGATTGCATTAACAATTTTCCAGACAGGACTTCCTTTTTACATTACAGAACTTATGCACCTTCCTGACAGCATGACTTTCATTCTCTTTGCAATCATGAGTGCGCTTTCTTTTGTTTTCTATCCGATTGTAAATCTTGTAGCAAAAAAAGTGGGAAAGAAAAAACTTGTTGTCTTTGCATTTTTGTTCTTTACTTTTGCCTTTGCTCTTACAATCTTCTGCGGAAAATTCGGACTTCCCGGCATCGCTTGGGGAATTATTGTTGCTTTCCTTGCTTCAATTCCAATGGCAATTTTGGGAATTCTTCCGCAGGCAATTATCGCAGACATTGCAGAAGCCGACAGCATTGAAACAAAAGAAAACCGCAGCGGAATGTTCTATGCCGCACGCACCTTTGCCTTTAAACTCGGTCAATCTGTTGCAATGCTCATTTTTACAAGTTTAAAGATTTTGGGAACAAACGGTTTCGGTTTAAGACTTAGTGCGGGTGTTGCCGCAGTTCTGTGCTGTCTTGGCGGCGTGGTTTTATTCTTCTACAACGAAAACAAAACCTTAAAAACAATCTCCGACCAGTAATGCCCGCTTTGTTCAGTATCGCTGAATGTGTCATGCTGAACTTGTTTCAGCATCTCAACTAGATTTTTCGAGGAAACTATGAAACCAGAAAGAATATTTGCAGAATATAAAACTTCGTCACTTACAGAAAATCTCTGTCTTTTAATCGAAGGGGAAAACGGTTTTACTGAAGATGAAAACCTCCGCCTTGAATACACTTTTTCTGACGGAAGATTAAAGGCGTGGGCAACTCCTGTAAGCCAAAACGAAAGTGTTATTCTTTCTTGTTTTATGGTCAGCGGGAAAGTTGAAACGCCTTCTACAAAAGATACCCGTTATTTTTTAAACGGCTTTCAGTCTTGGACAGATACACAAGAACTTTCTGCAGACGAAAAAGAAACGACCATAAGTCATCTTCCAAAATTCGTAAAAAATAAATTCGCACTTGACTCATACGGAGATTACAATTTTTGCAGACAAAATCTTCCCAAAGGGCAGTTTCACGGCTGGACTTATGCTTATGTTCGAAACCGAGATACTTTTGAATTTGCAGGCTCGCTCACAGAGTTAAAAGCCGCTTGCGAGGGAGAACTATCTTCAAAATCTTTCGGTCTCTTTTTTATTAACGCAAAAACCAACACTTTTGAACTTTATTCGGATTCTGAAATCATAAATTACAAAATCAGCGGAAAAACTTTGATGGCAGACTGTCTTTTTGTAACCGGAAGCGAAGATGAAGTTTTTGATTCATATTTTTCTACCGCAAAAATTGAAAAGCCAAATGTAAAACCTGTTTTGGGATGGACGAGCTGGTACAATTTTTATGAAAAAATTAATTCTTCAATTCTTATAGAACAGATTGAACACATCGAAAACTACAATCGAAACAATCAGGACAAAAAACTGGAGATTTTCCAAATCGACGACGGTTATCAAATGGCGGTAGGAGACTGGCTTTTTGTCGACAAAGAAAAGTTTCCTGAAGGATTGGAACCTGTCATAACCAAAGCAAAAAACTCAGGTCTTGTCCCTGGCATCTGGTGGGCACCTTTTTCGGCTGCAAAATCATCCCGGCTTGCAAAAGAACATCCTGACTGGCTTTTAAAAAATGAAAAAGGAAAAGATGTATGCTGCGGTTCAAACTGGGGAGGCTTTTACGGACTGGACATTTACAACGAAGAAGTCAGAGCTTACATAAAAAAAGTGTGCCGCCATTTTATCGACAATTTGGGCATCGGCTTGTTCAAAGTTGATTTTTTGTATTCTGCAATCATCAC
>JABUUX010000471.1 GCA_021442965.1 Treponema sp. | reverse complement strand
GTGGAAGCAACTAAGGGGAGGGTAGGAAAATGAGAAAGATGAAACAGACAATTAAGACATTAACATTACTTTTAACTGCTGCAATTGTATTTGGTACAATGTCATGTGAAGTAGGACTTGGTTCTTCTGTAGATACAGAACGTCCTGCCCTTGAAATTACCTATCCGCCAAAGGGTGCAGTAATCAGGGATACTTTTGTTCTGGCTGGTACTGTATCTGATGACGTAGGTGTAAAATCTATGAAAGTAACACTTACTCATAAGACACTAAAGACTTTGGAATCAAAAGTTTATTCCACAGAAAAAGGTGAAGTAAAATTAGATTCGGTTTCAGACTGGAGAAAAGGAACTACATGGTCTGTAAATATCGGTAAAAAAGATACTGGTTCAACTTTATATAACGGCTGGGACTTACCTGACGGTGAATACTTTATTGATGTAGAAGCCTTTGACGTTGAATCAAGTACAACAACGCGAAGTTCCATAAAGATTGATAACACAGCCCCTGTCTTCCTTTTGGAAAATATTACATCATTAGGAAGTGTTCAAGTCGATGATAAGATTTCTACTTTGGGTCAGAAAATCAACCTTAGAGGTAAACTGCAGGATGATAACGGAATCTCGAAAATCTATTTTGATGTATATGATGAAAACAAGACTTTTATAGGTTCTTCTTCTGTGGATTATAAACAGAGTAATGACATTATTTTGGCTCAATATAAGACAAAGGGTTCTGCCACTACTGACGAAGAAAAACTTTTGGCAGAAAACTACAATCTTATTTACTTTGGGCATAAAGAATATAGAGATGAAGATACTATTCCTGTAACAAATCCACCAATTAAGACTCGTTATTTTAGTGTATATCTTACTGATACTGCCCGTGAATATAATGATGTTTCTATTGAAAATGGGAAAGAAGGCGGAAACAAAACTGAAAAAATCTACATGAACACTACTGATTTTGGAAGTGAAGGAATAAATATAGACGATTTAAGTGCTTACGCCAAACAGCTTACAAGTAATCCGTCATTGGACGCTACTCTAAAGAATCTTGAAGGTTCCAGTATAATTCAAACATCAGTCCCAAATAATTTTAATAACTATGCAAAAGTTAAAATTAATCCGGAAATCAGTCCTAAGTGGAGTGTAAGTGCTTATGCAATTAAAATAGACAATACTGGAAAAGATTTCCCTGAATGTTATATAAGCGATTCAGGAGTTCCGGCCCTTATTAATTTTCAGAGTGGTAATGACAGCGTAGCTTTTAGAGAGTCAGATATCCGTATTATTCTTGCAACTTTAACAGAAAAAATTACAGGAGATTATACAGCCCTTGTTGAAACTGATGAAAATAAACTTAGAACAGCAAAGGTTGGGGAAAATGAAAATGTAATTGTATTAAAAGACTATAATGAAGGTAGTACAGAAGCCAAAACATTATGGAATCCAAATTTTCTTTTTAAAAATGGAGAATTAAAAGTTCCTAACCGTTATAGAATTATGATTTTTGGAAAAGATGTTAACGGTGTTGATTTCTGTGAAGATAACGGCAGCATGTATGGAATTAAGGCTTGCAGAACAGGAAATGCAACTGAAATTAAATTTAATACAGAAAATGATAAGTGGATTGGACCAAAAGACGAAAGTTTTGATTTAGAATTTAATGTTGATTCTAAAGGAGAAAATATTTCCGCAGGATATCCACAAGTTACAGTAATTGTCTTGGATAAAGAGAATAATAAAATCTCTGAAATTGAAAATTCGAACTTTAAATGGATTGATAAAGACGGAAACGATATAAGTTCATTTAAGGGAGACACAAATAAAGTTACTCTAAAAAATGCTGCTGGTGGAAACCTTCCTATGCCACAGGAAGGTCAAAAATATATTTACCAAATTAGCGTAAAGGTTAATACAGACAGCGGATTAACCAGTCAATCATATTATAACATTAACGTAGACAGAAAAGCTCCAATAATAAAAGCCGGAAATCCTTCTCCATATATTTATGAAGAAAGCAAAGTTAAACTGAACGGTATAGAAAATGTTTCGGTAGAATTTGAAGATGATAAGGGAGTTGATAAAGCTTACTATAAAGCCTCTTGGCAAAGTGAATATACAGAAATTGGACTTACAGAAAACGAGGACAAAAAAACCGGTATAATTTCTCTTGATACAGTTACTCCAAATATTACAGATAACACTGATGTAACATTAAAAGTAAAAGCTGTAGATGTTTTTGGAAACGAGAAAGAAGAAACCTATTCGTTTACCGTAGACCAGAAAACGGACCAGCCAAAACTTGAATTGGGTTTAAGTATTGGTTCTGGGGTTACTTATTCAACAAACAATATTAATCTTTCAACAACTCAGATTTCTGGTAATGTAACAGATGATGATGGAAATTCAGATATTGAAATAAAAATAACAGATAAAAATGATAACCTTATTAGAGATTTTGTAAAAATTTCAGAAAACACAAGCGGAACTTTTAGATTTAAACTAAGTGATAAATTTAATAATACATCTTTACTTACAAAAGACGGAAAATACAAACTTTATTTTAGAGCAACAGATAAAACAGGAAGCGGTTATACAAATTCAAAATATATAACACCAAACCCTTATCTTGTTCTGGTAGACGGTACAGATCCAATTTTTGGAGATACAGTAACTGTAAAATCTGACGGTAAAACATTAGATGAAGATGCACAGAATAAAGTTTACTATGTTAAGAAGGGTAAGAGTGCAGAAGTTACAGTAAGACTTACAGAAGGAAATTTGTCTGAAGTTAAAGTAAATAACTCGAGTGATAATATAACTAAAACTTTGGATGCAAATTCAACTACAGAATGGACTGTAAAATATACATGGACACCTTCCGCCTCAGAGACTTCAGGTAGAAAAGATGTAAAATTTGTAGCCACAGATGAAAGCAGCAAAAGCAGTGATAAGACTATTTATATATATTATGACGCAGATGAGCCTGAAATAACAAATGTAAAATTAAATCCAATAATTGATTCTTATAAAACATATAGTAATGTAGTAAACGGAATTGTTACTCTTACTGCAGATGTTAAAGATAATGACCAGATTTCTGAAATTGAAGTATCTGCAAAAGACAAAAATAATAAAGAAGGCATTCCTGAAGCAACTAAAAAGATAAGTGCTAATGTACTTTCTAAGACTGGTGTAAAAATCAACACAACAGAACTTGCAGACGGAACACTTACAGTAACAGTAAAAGCAACCGAC
>JABUUX010000104.1 GCA_021442965.1 Treponema sp. | reverse complement strand
ACTATAAGCTAAAGCTGCAGCAGTAGGTTCCGTAATTACTTCTAACACATCAAACCCAGCCAATTCTCCAGCAATTCTTGTAGCTTCCTTTTGGTCTTGTTTAAAATATGCCGGACAAGTAATCACTGTTTTTTTTACTTCTGTCTTTAATTGATTCTCTGCATCATCTTTTAATTGTTTTAAGATTTTTGAAGAAATCTCTTCTGGAGAAAAAATTTTGTTCCAATATTCATAAGGCTTATATTTTCCAGTAATGACATTTTTTCTTACTTTCGTTTTCTCAGAACCCATTTCTCTCTTTACAAGAGTCACTAATCTTCCGTCTACATCTTCTGGTGCAAGTTCTTTTGCTTTTTTCCCAATTATATAATTATTTTCTTTCTCACAAAAATATACTGCAGAAGGAGTAACATATTGCCCTTCTCTATTTTTGATTACCGTTGTCTTTCCATTTTCATCAACTGCAGTTACTGTACAGTTTGTTGTTCCAAGGTCAATTCCAAGTAAGTATTCCATATTAAAAATCTCCGGGATAATTATTCAGATGCAGTTTCCAAATAATTCAAAATAACTTCAATTTGTGTTTCTTTATCAGTAAAAATATCTTCCAGATTAATCACATTGCAATAATTATGAAGTTGTTCTATTTCCATCTTTTGCAACAGATCTGAAATATCAACATTTTTTGCAATTGCATTGATATTTGCAGCAGTAAGTGCGGATACTGACTCACCAAAAATATCTGTAAACAACTGAAGACGATAATTTTCATCAAAGAAATCATTTAATAACATTCTTGAATGAAGATTAAACAAATTTAATTCATCATCATCAACATTTGTAGAAATTCCCAAAGGTTTTTCATTTGTTGTTCCAATAATCTCATCAACTGCCTGAGGCTGTTGGACATCACAAGACTCTGCTTTCATTTCTACATCTTCATCAATTATGTCATCAGAAGAAGCAATATTTTTTTCTTCCGACGAAACAAAGTCTGAAAATAATATTGGCTCGTCATCTTCGCTTATAGTTCCAGGCTCTGCATAAATAAGAGGCTCTGGTGTTTCACTTTCATACTTTTTAAATAAATCCTCATAATGGCACAGATTTTTATATTCCATATACATATAGTCTTGGAAATAAACCACAGCCCCTAAAGTGAAGTCTTTATTTACTTGAAGTCTATGGGTGCTTGTTGGTAAATCCCCTAACCTTGTATCAATATAGTCCTCTTGCTGTAAAACAGGCTGGAAAAGAACCTTGTTATCAGTAATAAAGAATGTTTCATCTTCTGTTATGAATGAATTCTGGGACAGCTGTTTTACTCGTTCTTCAAGCATCTGTACTGATGTTGCAGCATATTTTTCATATTCTTTATAATCTACATCAACATTCGCAAAAATTTTCTTTGCTTCTTCAAAAAGGTATGTATCAACATGTCTAATAAAACCACTTGGGTCTTTTGTAATATCATGTCTATCTTTTGCAATACCTTCACCTTTGATTGTCCATTTTTTGAACAGATCCCTTGCAACGTTTTCTATAAGCATTTGGTTAACAGGACCAAAGTTTTTATCATAATTCTTATTTAATAAATCAGTATATTCCTTCTGCTTAAACTGAGAAATAATGTAATAATGAGTTGGCATAGTAGAAATGAATTCTTTTTTATGCTCAATCATTTTTCTTTTTTTCTGTAAGCTATCTTTCATGATTTTTAAATCTTGAACTAAAACATCACAGTTTCGTACAGGACTTACAGAATTTGGAGATTTATCTTCCCATTGTTTCAAGAATGATTCAAGGAGATTTCTTTTTATTTCCCTCTCCAGATACTGTTTAAGAGGTAATTCTAAAATAGCATTATTAATTAACATCTTTCTTACTGGACGGAAGAAAGGTAGTTTATAAATAAATGACTTTTGATATTTTTTTATCTTTTGTTGAACCTTTTCATAGTTTTTTGAAAGATCTATTTCTTCCAAAGAATTAAGTTGGTCCTGTAAATCACCAGTCCAAGATTCAAAAATATTTTTAAGGTCATTAATATATCTTATGTAATACTGAATATTCCCAGTTAATTTATCTACTTTGAATAAGTTAACATATCCTTTTTCTAATTCCCCATGCATATGTCTGATTTCTTCTTTCACGAAATCATCATAATATGGCTGTAAATCATAGAGTTTCTCATTGATTCTACTTTTACAGATTTCTACATATTCTTTTTCATCCTTAAATTCCTGAGTAATATATGAAGGAACAAGCCCTTTAAGTTCATTTCTGAATTTATTAATGAACAAAGAAACTGCTCTTTCAATTGGGAAATTAACTTTATAACCATTACTATCTCTTTTGTATGAGCTCTCCTTTCTTCGTTCAATAATATCTAACATAGAAAGAAATTTATTTTCTAACGCATCTAAGTTAATTCCTTTGACTTCATCTCTTAATAAATAATCAGTTACCAAATATTCCAAACAATAAGTTAAATAATAAACTTGTAACTGATCCAATCTAGAAATCTGGGCCATAGTAAAACTAGAAAAACAGTTTCTGCTCTTTTCAGTACGTATTGCCTGAACTTGATTTGCCTTTTCTTTGTATTTGTTAAGTAGATAATAAAGTTCATAGAAAATACGTTCCGCAAAAATCTGGCTGGTCATATTTAATACAGAATTTTCATCACCTGGAGTTACTACAATATAATTCCTGCTGAATGGTCCCATTGGACATGCTATTTTCTTTAATTTAAGACCACTTATATTCTTATATTCAGGACAATAAAAGTCATCAACATCGACTTTTTCTATTCTTTTAAAGAAACTAAGAATGGATGTCATCTTTTCAGGTGTACATTTTAACTGACTCTCCAAACGATCAGAAAATGTAAAGAAACCTAAAACATTATCTTTATCTCGAAGAAGAATATTACTTTGATCAAGAATAAGTGGAATCATTGCATAATCAATTGCATAATTAGAAGTTATATCTTCATATAAATCACCTACGAATACATAAGAAAATTCTTTCTTTCCGTTTTTAGAGTCAGAATTATCCACAAGTTTTGTTATATCATCAGTTACTTTTGTGTAATTAAAACTCTTATTATTCTTATATGCTAAAGAGAAAACATTGATTTCATCTTTTAATTCTGGAGGAAGAAGACCCTTTCTTTCTGATTCAATTTCATTAAAAAGTTCTATTGTTTTTTTACCAAAATCACCTAATCCGATGAGAATTACATCTTTCATAAAACATT
>JABUUX010000233.1 GCA_021442965.1 Treponema sp. | reverse complement strand
TTCTAGGGAAATATATAAAGGATATATTCTCTGAGATTTTTCAGCATTTGAAATTAATTTTCTTTTTTTATCAATTTCATTTTCAATATTTTTCAGTTCATCAAATCTCTGTTTTTTTTCTTCATAAGACTGAACTTTATTATATTCTTCTGTTAGAAGAGTAAGATTTTTATTTAATTCAATAATTTCACTTTTTAAATTTCCTATACTTTCTGATAATAATTTTTCAGTTTTGTTATTTTCTTTAATATCTTGTTCTAGATTATTTCCGGAATATTCATTTTTTATTTCATAAATAGAAGCCAGAACAATATCAAGCTCTTCTTTCTTAATACGAGCTTTTTCTTTTACCTCTTCCATAATTTTTGAATACATTCCGACAGGAAAGATTTTTGACAATGTTTCTGTTCTGTCTGTAGAATTTTCTTTTAAAAACTTTGAAAATTCTCCCTGAGGAAGAACAACAACTTTTGAAAATTCTTCAGCTTCCAGTCCTACTATTTTTTGAATCATTTCATTAATATCATTAGATTTTTTACCTGCGGAAATTTGTACATATTCATTCAGTGAATTATCATATTTAAATAGTTCGATAATTCCAGTTTTATGCGTAACATTTCCTGTTTTTGTTGTATGATCTGACGAAACAGTTCTATTAACTCTGAATCTTTCACGGTTAATTTCAAATGTATAAATTACGCCGGCTTCTTCTTCACTTTCTACAAAAGTTGATCTTAACGTTTTTACAGTAGATGCCCTATTAACAGTTCCGTAAAGTGCAAAAGTCATAGCATCAAAAATAAAAGACTTTCCGGAACCTGTTGGACCTGTAATAAGAAAAATTTCAGCAAGATCTTCAAAATCTATTTTTTCATTTTTATATGGACCTATATTTATCAGTTCAAGAGTTATTGGTTTCATTTTTATTCCTTACAATTTTTATTCATTTCTAAAAACAAAGTTTTTTCATCAGTAAAATATTCGGTTTCATTTGTGCCATATACATCAGAATAAAACTGTTCAAAAATTAAAGATGAATCATTTGACTCCAAAGCTTTTTTTCTTTCTGAAAAATCCTGACGCAAATAAGAATCCTCCATTTCAAGTTTTCTTATACTAAGTAAATAAGGATATTCAGCTCTTAATAAAGAAACAGCCCCTTCTGAAAGAATTCCATCTTTTAAACATAACTCCAAAAATGAATTTGAATACTTTTTTTTCAATTCTTTATCCGTATAAAAATCATCATAACACCCTTTTATAGATTCCACTTTATGTAAAGGCTTTATTGGAATTTTTTCTATATTTACTTCAGTTTTTCCGCTAATTTTACTTAATGTAACCGAAAGCATAACCTTATCATTTGTGTCATCAAAAGAATATGAAAGTGGAGAACCTGAATAAAATATATTATTTTTTTTACCAGCTTTTTGAAACGAATGTAAATGTCCTACTGCCGTATAATCAAAGCCTTCAAAATGAACAGCATCCACCTCTTCAGCAGTACCAACAAAACTTCTTTCTGAATCAGACACAGTAGATTTCACTGTCATTAAATGAGTACAAATCAGTGACATACAATCTGAATAATTTTTGTTATGTTCTTTTAATATATCATCACAAAGTTTTTTATAAAGTTCATCCTGTTTTTTAATATATTCTCCATCTTCATTTTGTAAACTTCCAGGATATAAAAATGGAATTTGATAAACAGCACACTTTTCTGATTTTTTGTCTAAAATAAAAGGTTTTAATGATAATGAAGGATTTGTTGAAATATGAATTTTTAATTCATCCAATATATCTTTCAAAAAAGCCAGACGCTCAGAACTGTCATGATTTCCTGACAAAATAAAAATCTCAAGTTCAGGATATAACTTATGTATTCTTCCAATGAAATTACTTAAAAGAGAAACTGCTTCTGCTGGAGGAATGGGTCTGTCATATAAATCTCCTGGAACAAGGAGTGCATCATATCCATTTTTTAACTCCTCTATAATCTGCTCCAAAAAGAATGCCTGGTCTTCTAATAGATTATACCCATGCAAAGTTTTTCCCAAATGCCAGTCACTGGTCTGCAAAAATTTCATTATTTTAACCTCTATGTCATATTATACTGAAAGATTTTGTTATCGTGCAAAAAAAAACCGCACCCATATAAGGATGCGGTTATAAAATTAATTACTTAAAGTTTAGCGGTTAGCTTCATCAATAAGTGACTGAATAGAGTTTGCAGATGTTTCAACACCTTCCTGCATTGTCATAAATCCAGGGTAAACATTCCAAATAAATGCAGCACCAAGGTTCAATCCGGAAATAAGTGTATCATAGCGAACAACACCATTATCTTTCATGTACTGAAGAGTTTCGTCAACAGCACGTTCATCACGGAAACGTGGGTAGAAATCCTCTTTCCATGCATCGTCACCATATCCTGGTGTTGGATCAGACCAGAGGTCAAAAATCTTAGCAATATTTTCAGCTGTTGTTTTATCATAGCAGCCTGGGATTACATAAGTATTGTCATCATGAAGAGTTCTGTATTTACCGTCACCTTTTGGACCGTTAGGGAAGCATACAAAGCCCCAGTCATCAGACATATCTGCAATGTTTCCAACACGGTATTCCTGATCTGCCTGGAATGCTACTTCACCATTAATGAATGCAGCATACATCCAGTCCCAGTTAGCTCCGTCTGGCTGTGGTTTTTCATAAAGCTGAACCATTTTCTGTGTCCATTCCATAGCTTCAATAGTTTTGTCATCACCAATACGAGAGAAATATTTTCCGTTTGCATCTTTATCAATCCAGCAAGAACCGTTCGACATAACTGCAAGATGACAGAATTCTCCGTTAAGGTTTGCCATACCGAATGTGTCGATTACACCATCGTTATCAATATCACGAGTTGTTGCTTTAAGCATTTTTTCAAATGATTCCCATGTCCATGTACCTTTTTTCTGCATATCATAGATTGATTCAGGATCAATATTTGCTTCTTTCAAAAGACGTTTGTTAAAGAAAACACCACCGCGTGGTTCTGGAGCGATTGGACGACATCCGTAGAAAGCTTTTCCTTTTGTAGTTTTAGCACGAACAGAATTAACCCATTTTTTGTTAGACCAGTCAACAGAAGTAATTTTTGACAAATCATAGAAAAGATTTGCTTTAAGACCGGCAGAAATAGAACGTCCGTCAATTACAAATACATAATTTTCATCTCCACCAGTTGTACAGAAGTTAGCTACAGTCTGAGGATGTGAACCCCAACC
>JABUUX010000188.1 GCA_021442965.1 Treponema sp. | reverse complement strand
CATAATTAAAAAAGAAATCATGCAGGAAAATGCAATAACAAGAGATTCTAAAAGTGAACTGCTTTCATAAATTGTTAAAAGAACCATTAGAAAAGAAATGGAAAATTCTGAAGTTGAAGTTTTAGCTGTAATTCTTACAAGTGCTTCAATAAAAGAATTTAAACAAAGAAATATAAAAAGTGCAATTACAGGAAACATTTCTTCAAGTTTTAGAGGAAGTAAAACATATTGAGTAATTAAAAAAGTGAAAATAGAAGTTCCTAAAATACTAATTAAAGACTTAAAAAATACTTTAAAATTTACTCTAAGAGAACCTGTTGTAACTTGTATAGAACGATTAAGTCCAATCCCAAAAAACAGAACAGCAGAACACAAAAAAGAATAATAGAGAAAAACATGAAACAAAAACATTAATTAACTCCTCCGGCATTTTCTGCTTTTTTTAGAATGTCAAAACGGTTAAAAAACGTTACTTCAACAAAAAGAACGAATGCAATCATAATTAATGCGCCTGGAATAGTAGCAAAAAAAGAAAGGAATTGTATTTTTTCTGGATTTATTAAGACCTTTTCAAAAATCATATGATTTTTTCCAAAAAAAGTAATAGTACCGTAACCGAAAATATCTCTAAACAAGAAAAAAATAAGTGTAAATACTGAAAATTTTGCAACTGCAAGAAGATTATATTGTAATCTTGGAAGAAGACCTTTATCGGTTTTATTAAAAATATATCCAATTATGAATGAAGAAACCGTTGGAAGAAAAAACTCAAAACCTAATGTAAGAGCAATTTCTGTTTGAGTAACAATAAAAATCTGCTTATATAAAATAGTAACATATGTAAGAACAAATAAAGTTGCCACGGTAGAAAATTCTTCAAGATGAAATTTTCGAACAAGATATGTTATACAGGTACCGGATAGCATAAGAAGAAAAAGTTCCAGTACAAATACAATACCATAAACAAATCTACCCGGAGCGGGAATCAGTATTGCCAGAGAAGCGGCTATTAATGTATAAGTTGCCTTTTTATTCATTTTTATCCTCTGTAATTAATTCTAAATATACAGGTATTCTTTCTGCCTCAAAATCAAGTCGTTTATTAATTCTATTCTGTATCAGCTGATTCTTAATTTTTCCATGTAATGAAACAAACCCATTAAAAGTAGTTTGTCCCGAATCAGTGCAGATGAATACACCTCCCATAGGACCATAAAACGAAGGAACTCTGGTAATATAAGCATAAGCATGTTCTCCAGATTCCCTATTT
This sequence comes from Treponema sp., assembly GCA_021442965.1. The sequence goes on along the minus strand of JABUUX010000188.1, from coordinate 2,004 downwards.
CGAATATGATACGCTGCAGATTTTAGTTTAGAAGGATTATTTATTTCTGCAAGAGATTCAACTGACCATATACCGCTGGAATTTTCTTCTAAAACAACTTCAACAATCTTTTTTAAATTATTGTTCCAGCTGTTTTTTGAAACAATAATAAAGTATCCAAGAATTAAGAGAAAAAAAAGTGCAGCACCACAAAAAATCCCAAATTTTCCAAAAAACTGTTTTGTAGAAATATTTTTTTTATTTTGTTGACTCATGATGCGGAACCTCCTATAGAGTGATTTGGAAATATTTTTCTTAAATTAATATAGTACCTTTTATTTTCAACAACCTTGATAAGTACAGATAATATATTACTGGCAAGAATTGTAAAAACCATACCTACAGGAGAAGTTCCACATCCTGTAATAAGAAATGCCATAACACCTGCTAAAAATGCATAAATAATTTTTCCACATAAAGTATATGGAACTGTGCTAAACCATTGTAACAAAAAAATACCACAGAATAAGGTTCCGCTTGAAAAAAGAGCCAGCAGAATATCACCTGAATTAAAAACACCTCCAAATACAAGAGGAACAAACAGTCTGACCAATACTGCATAAACAAATATAAAAACAGAAGGTATAACTGGATTTAAAGAATCATCACTAAAAAGAAAGATAGAAGAAATAACAGTAATAATATTAAATCTGAAAGCAGGAATTACACTATGATTATCCCAGAAGAATGAAAAATAACCATCGGGAATGGAAACTCTAAGAATTTTAAATACACTTTGATTTAATGCTTGAGTTATATAAGAATCAATTGAACTATTAGAAATAAGTCCTGATTGAATAAGAGATAAAGAAGGATTTTTTGAATTAATCTGATCTGCAGTTAGAAGAAAATCAGGAAAAAAATATTTACCAATAAACCAGCAAAGAGCCACTGTAAGAGCAGCTTCACATATCCAGTTATTTGTTTCTTTTATAAAAAAATAACGAGTAAGCATTATAACAAAAAAAGTAATAACACCTGCTGTAACAGGTGGAAATGATTCAGGAAGAAGCAATGCAGCAAGAACTCCGGAAAGTATATATTCACAAACTTCATATCCTCTGTCTTTGTTAATATAGTATCTGAAAAGAAATGCAACAACAGCTCCAATAGCACACGATAAAGTAATAACAAGGGATGCAAAACTTTTTGAAAACGCAAGCATAATTAATTGTATCAAAAGACAAGAAAGCATCTTGATGCAAATACTTGTTTTTGATGGATTTTTATAAATAAAAGGTCTGACAATTGCAGGGTTAGATTTTAAAAAGTACTCATCACTTTTCATTTATAACCTCTTCTTTTAAAATTTTATTTGGCTTTAGAGAACCGATTATCTGTGCTAAAGGAATTCTTGACGGACAAACGGTATTACATAATCCGCATTCTGAACATGTAGAAGCAGATGCAATATATTCTTCCTGAAGTGCATATTTTTCTACTTTATAGAGATAAAGTAAATCTGGAGCAAGTTTTCTTGAACAAATGGAACGACAATTACCGCAAGAAATACATGAGTACATAAGAGTTTCAGGAGTTCTTTTATTTGAAACAAAAGAAACGGATTTAACAAATTTAGAAACAGGAATATCTAAAGAATTCACAGAATATCCTGTAAGATGACCATTTACAACTACCATTGAAGGTGGCTTTATAAATCCACCAAGTTGATTAATAACATCCTTCAAAGTAGTTCCAATTCTAACATTTAAAAGTGTTTTTACAGGAAGACAATCACCGGAAAAATGTACAGTCTTAGTAATTACAGGAATTTGATTGACAACAGCTTTATAAACATCCAGCAAAGTTGAAGAATCAATAAACAAATCACTTTCTGAAAGTGAAATTCCAGATGTTTTCTTTATGTTTCTGTTATAAAATTGACAAGCCTCTTTTTTAAACCCTGAGGGATATTTTTTTGAATTCATAACAACGATTTTTTCATTTTTTAAATCATATTTTGAC
>JABUUX010000470.1 GCA_021442965.1 Treponema sp. | reverse complement strand
TCATATTCTTCCATCACCTGATAATTTGTTACGGCAGTTTTACTTTCTCCGTGCTGAATAACTGTATCATTAATTACGCCTTTTTTCTTTTTTAGGCTTCCAAAACACCAGGCGGTATAAGTCTTTTGCACCTGTTTTGAAGAAATAAGTTTTGTCCACTTGGAAGCGGCTTCGGGGCTTTTTGCAATAATCATTAAACCCGCAGTATCTTTATCAAGCCTGTGAACAAGGTGGATTTTATTTCCCACCTGCTTTGAAAACTCTTCATCCAACGGGTGAGAAATTCCTTTTCCTCCTTGTACCGAAACTCCGGATGGTTTGTTTATTATATAGATTTCATCATTTTCATATAAAACAGGTATTTGAGTCATACGATAATTATAGAATAAAAGGAGAAACTATTGAAGAAATCTGTCATTATTTTATTTGTCTTATTTGCATTTTCATCTCTTTTTGCCGAAATTATTTCCGACAAACACCACAATTTTTCTGTAGACCTGCCTGAAGGCTTTAATATTGTTCAGGCAGATGAAGAACATTATTCCTATCTTTTTAGTCACCCGAATATTCCGGTTTCACTTGTTCTGAAAGTAGAAAACAAAGAAGAACACGCTGCGACCGATGTTTTTAGTATACAGATGAGAAAACTGAAAGCAACATATGAAGAAGCTCCTGTTTACTGGCGTTCAAATGGAGGAGAAGATTTAATAGGATCTTTTGAAATGACACTCGATAAAGAATATAAAGGCTGGGGAGTAACAGCCTGTCTGGAATCAGATAACGGTTTTAATTTCATTACACTTTTAGCCTACGCGCCTAAAGGACAGTTTGATATGTGCCAGCAGTTTATCATTTCTCTTTTAAATTCTCTTACAGTAAATGATGAAACCTGTGAAAAGCCAGGCATTTTTATGGCGTACGCATTCCCAAAAGAAGGAAACAAAAATATAGCCCTAAACATAGGCAAAAAAAAGATTAGTACAACAATTGATAAATCGGACGAAGAAGCAAGCCAGTATCTTGTAGATTTGGAATTTGCAGTTCTTTCTCTTTATGCAAATCATCCTTTGTGGAAAGAAGCCTGGCAGCGTTATTACCGTCTGGTTTTCCGTGACAATTACGGCCGCCTTTCTAAAGCTTCTAAAGACATTCATAAAGCACTGTATGAAGACTGTAAAAAAGCACGGAAAGAAGATCCTGATACAGAATATGTTTCAAGGCTTCTTTCATGGGTTCAAGGTTTCAAATATGAAAGAAATCAAACGGCACACTCTTCAGATTTAACACCTCCTGTTCTAGCCCTTTGCGGAGACGGAAACGACTGCGATTCCAGAAGCCTTCTACTTTGCTGCATAATGCAGAAATCAAGCATTAATTCAATTCTCCTTATTTCTAGAGAATACAGTCATGCCCTATGCGCTTTTGACGTAAAAGGCCAGGGGCAAAGATTTGAAACTGATTACGGAAGTTTTTTAATGTGCGAAACCACCGCTCCTGTAACCCCTGGAATGATTGCTCAGGAGCATGCAGACAGAAGCAAGTGGATTTTAGTAGATTAGTTTTACGATTTTATTCAGCCCAGAAGCAGTTCATAAACTTCACGTTCTGTCTGGGCATTCAACAATTTTTCACGAAGTTCAGCACTTTTAAGCATTCCGCTAAAATGTGAAATTGTCTTAAGGTAATATGAGTGCTGGTTGTAAGCTGCAGCAATCATAAAAAGAAGTTGAACCGGGTCATCATCAATAGACTGGTAATCTTCAACAGGCTTTTTGCATACACCAACTGCCATAACAAGGTCTGTAACAGAAGAAAGGCGCACATGTGGAATAGCAATCCCGCGCCCAATGGCAGTAGACATAAGGTCTTCACGCTTAAGGATTTCTGTAACAAGTTCCGGAGCATTTTTTACTTGAGGAGCAGTTGATAGAACATCTGCAAGTCTTACAAGAGCATCACGCTTTGAAGTGTGATTAACAAAAATAACTCTGTCAGGAGAAAGAATATTCTTTACCTGAACTTCATTCTGAACCTGCTTTTGAAGATCTGATGAAAGTCTGGCATTTACCCAGTTTTCTACTTCACTCTTTTTAAATCTCCATACAGTACCAATTTTACCGGCAGGGATTTCGCCTTTCTGAGCCCAGTCGTATACTGTTCTTTCAGAAACTCTAAGGTATTTTGCTACTTCTTCAATTGTAAGAATATCTCCGTCCATTTTTGTCTTCCTTATACTTTTATTTGAAAACTTTACGTTATTTTGCATTTATTGACATATTTTGTCAATATATAACTTTTAAACTAATTAATCAGCAAGTTCATGAAGACTGTCAAATGGATACAGTTCCCCTAAAGTTTTAGTAACAGATTTTTCATACGAATTACCAAATATAACAGGTGTATCTTTCGGAGCAAATTCTGTAAGAACCTGACGGCAGGCTCCGCAGGGACCTACAGGATAGTCGGCTTTAGGGGCTGCTATTGCCAAAGCCTTAAAACATGAATACCCCTTTGTAACGGCAGTAAAAACCGCAGTACGTTCTGCACAGTTTGTAAGGCCGTAAGAGCGGTTTTCAACATTTACTCCGGTGATTATTGTTCCGTCTTCCATTAAAAGTGCTGCCCCTACGGGAAATTTAGAATAAGGGGAATAAGATTTTTTGCTCGCATTAAGTGCGGCTTCAAAAAGCTCTTTCAGTTCCATAATACAACTCCAAATTTTCTGTTTTTTATTTAAAAAAAATCAGTTTTATTATAACATAGATATATATGAAAAATAAAAAAATCCTCTTTTTGGCTCTTTTTACTGTCTTTTTTACAATTTTATACTTGATTTTTGCCGCCAAACCTTTAGGCAAAGAATATCACTACGAACCCGAATGGGAAATTAATATTTCAAATCCACCTGTTCAACTTTCCGAAAACCCGTCACTTTATTTTAAGCTTTCAAATAAAATCGGATATTTTGATGAAGACGGTAAAATAACAAGATTTATTACTTACACGCCTGAATTCAAAACCTCGGTTTCTTCTGATTACTACGCCCTTTACAAAGCTGATGCCCAAAACACTGAGTTCTTTGATAAAAACGGAGACTCAAAAGGGTTTATAAAATCTGCCGGTTTTCCGTATTTTTCCGGTAAAAATATTTTTGTATTTCTTCCCGGCGGAGCTTCCTTTGAAAAATGTTTTGAAGACGGAAGTACAAAATGGACTTATAACGGACTTATGCCAATTACAGCTTTTTCTGCAAAAGAAAATTTTACTTGTATAGGAAC
>JABUUX010000201.1 GCA_021442965.1 Treponema sp. | reverse complement strand
CCGCATCAGGCTGGAAAAGGAAACGCAGAAATTATTGTTAAAGTTCCTTCGGCTATAAAGAAAGTAAAGGATGGTGTTTTATCTTCTATTACTGCTGCACCGGAAACTGAGTCTATAGTTTCATCTCCAGAATGGACTTATGACAGTGCAACAGAGCTTTATTCAAAAACATATGAGTATTCGTCCCTTGATGCGGGAAAAACTCATTACGCTATTTTTAAAATGTATGATTCATCAGGAAATGTGATTGCGGGACGTTTTGAAAGTCTTATTATTATTGCAGGACAGACTTCCAAGGCTACAATCATTGTAGACGATGATAAACTCCACACTTATGACGTTCAGCTTGAACTAAAAAAAGACGGTGAGCTCTGGAAATACAACGACAAAGAAATTGTACTTGTAGATGTAAATGATTCTTCAAATACTTATGTTCTTAAAGACACCTTCGATAACGGAAAGTTTGATGGTAAAGAAATTCCAAGAGGTGACTATAAAGTAATTATACGCGATGAAGGAACAGGAGCAAATCAAACAGATACAGGACTTACCTTTAATCCATCGACCGGAAAATATCTGGATGAAAACGGCAATGAAGTAAGTTCATTAAATTTTAAGTCAGTTGATGTTGCAGGAAACGGAGTAAAATTAACACCTACAACTCCTATGCCGGCAGCCCTTCCTTCTGAAAAAGACGGAGAAATTTTAGTAAGGGAAGGTTCCACAACTCCTATAGAATTTACTGTAGATGTAGATGGTGCTTATGAAGCTGATTCTTCGGGCGATGGTATAAAAATAAACGGCACAACTGTAATCAACAGCGACAATACTCCGAATACAGAAGCAGATACAAATGATTCTAAACAGGGTGTACAGCAGAATATTACTCCTTCAGATTTGATTAGTGGAATTACAATTTCCGGAACTTCACCAAAAGTGTTTACAATTACATTTATCACTAAAGCAAATGAAGTTTGGACTACGGGTTATCCGCAAACTATATCTTATACAATTGAATCTAATCCGCTTCCTTTACTGCCTAATACGTACATTTCAAATTCAGGTTATACCTTTAACGGCTGGAAAAACTCAGGAACAGAAGGACCGACAGCCGGTAAAACTTTTTCTGCTATTCCGGAAGGAACATGGGGTAACCTTGTTCTGGAAGCCTTGTGGAAAGACGGAGTTGTAATTCCGCCGGAAGCACCATCTGAAGAAGAACAGAATGCGGGTGTTGTAGGGTCAATTTTAACAAGCGGATATTCGCTTATAGTAAAATGGGATGACAGCAAAACTAAAACTCTGGTTTACATTGATAAAGGAAATTTGGGTGAATTTGATAGTACTGATGAAAAAGTAACATACGTAAAAGACAATGTTACAAAAGATGATTTTACAAACTTCAAACTGGAAGCAAAAAATGCAGACGGTTCTGCCCCAACAAATGATTTTACATTTACCATCCTGGGTGGCCAGCTTGCCTGTGTAGAAGGACCTGGGAAAGATGCAAACTGTGTTTCTACTGTAAACATAAAAGGAGCAGACATAAAGATTGGAAACAACACATCAAACGGAGTAATTCTTGATTCTCTTACAAATCAGAAAATCTTTATAACAGGTGACCTTACAGGGAATTATTCTATTACTCTTATTTCGGAAAATAAATTTAAACCGGGAGCCGCAACAAACGAAGTAGCTCTTATAACAGCTTCTACAACTGCAGGACTTCAGGTTTCAAAATTTACCTGTCTTTATGCGGCAGACAAAAGTCCTTTGGAACTGGGTGTAGATTCAAGTGGAACAAAACTTTCACTTATAAATACTGAACCGATTCTTCTTCCAGATTCTGATGGAGTTACTCCTGGTGTAAATGTCCCTGGTGGAGTTATATGGGTGGAAGAAGATGACGGAAGTCTTTCTAAAACAGACTTTACGCTTGGGGATACAGCCATAATTTCTATTCCGTGTTCTGTATTTTCTGTTTCTGTAAAAAACGGTTCTATGGTTTTAGGGCAGACTGTAATGAAAGATGAATCAGGTAATGCCCTTGATACCGATAACCTTGGGGAATATTCAGATACATCTCTTGCTTATTCTACTTCTCTTGATACAACAGGAGACTACACATATATTCATATGTTCTCAAAGACAAACCAGATTACACCGGAACGGGCTACAGAATTTTTAAAGAGTATTACGTTCAAGAAAATTGATAAAGACACAAAAATCCAACTGAATGTAAATTTGGAAACAGTTCCTTATACTACAATACAGAATTTTGCAGATAAGGAAAAGTTCAAGTACTACGACGGAAGTTTCTATCTTTATGTAGAAGAAAAAACTTCTTGGACAAATGCTTACAATGCTGCAAAGAGTAAAATCTTTAACGGTTTGAACGGTTACCTTATTACAATTACTTCGGAGACGGAAAACAACTATATTAATTCAGAGCTTAAAGCGTCTCGTGCATGGACTGGAGGCTCAAGACATGATTTGTCTAGTTACGGTGGATGGGATTCAAACTATCTGAATAACACAGGAGCGAAAAATTCATATGGATATACTTATTTTACCGATAAAACAAAATCTGGAGGTAAGGTAGTCTATTTTTATACTGAAGACTCAGTATTCAGATGGACATGCGGTCCTGAAGCTGGCAAAGTTTATTACAACAAGACAAAAAGCGGTGGAACAGAAACCGGCACTGTTGATATAAACTACAGTGCATGGGAAGATGGGGAACCAAATAATTCTAGTAATAAATCTTATGCGTTTAAGTATAATATAATTGGGGATATTTACGAAGAAAAATCATACGAAGAGTCCTGCATGCAGTTTAAAAACGGTAACAGCTGGAACGACTGTCCTGACCGGGATTATGGGGTAAATACAAATGCCGACCCGCAGTCCTACATTGTAGAATTCCGTCCATATGTTAATGACTTTAACGTTCAGAAAGCAAATTATCAGTCTGTAAAACTGGATGCAGCTTACTAAAAATATGTTAGAAGAACAGCAAATTAAAATCCGCAGGAGCTAAATATGAAAAAACTTATCTTAACAATTCTTACAGCAATTTTTTTGCTTCTTCCTGTCGTGGCTCAAGAGTCAGAGGAAGTTTTTGTAGATACAGAAATTTATGACGAAGGTACTGACTCAAATTCTGGTTTTATTTCTACAATAAAGCTTGGGGGAAATTTTACAGCAAGCATTCCTTTGGGAGACCTTAGTGAATTTACTGGAATAGGATATGGTGGCGGTGTGGATTTTGAAATGGGAATTCCAATTTGGATTTTACAGGACACTCCATTTGTAGGACAGAT
>JABUUX010000366.1 GCA_021442965.1 Treponema sp. | reverse complement strand
TACATTCAGGCTACATTCAATAACACTATCGTAACTATAACAGACCTGAAAGGAAATGCTTTGGCATGGGCATCTTCAGGTGGGCTTGGTTTCCGCGGAGCAAAAAAATCGACTCCGTTTGCCGCACAGTCTGTTACTGAAACAGCTGTACAGAAGGCAGCAAGTTATGGCTTGCGTGAAGTTCACGTTTTTGTTAAGGGTCCTGGAATGGGTCGCGAAAATGCGATTCGTTCTCTTGGCAATGCAGGATTGAAAGTTAAATCTATTTCAGATGTAACACCAATTCCTCACAATGGATGCCGCCCTCGCAAAACTCGCCGTATGTAGTTAGGCAAGGAGACTTATAGTTATGGGTAAAAGTACACAACCATTATTAAAAAGATGCAAAGCTCTTGGAATTAATCCACTCGTAATGGGATATGGAAAGGTTTCAAAGAGAAATCAGAAGGAAACTGTAAGACGCAAGAAATCTGAATATGGAACTCAGCTTAATGAGAAACAGAAAGTTAAGTTCATCTATGGAGTTCTTGAAAGACAGTTTCAGGGTTACTATGTTATGGCTTCGAAAAGAGCTGGTATGACAGGTGAAAATCTTCTTACTATTCTTGAATCGCGACTTGATAACGTAGTATTTAGACTTGCATTTGCAAAAACACGTAAGGAATCAAGACAGCTTGTTAGCCATGGACATATAACTGTAAATGGTAAATCTGTTAATATCCCTTCTTATCTGGTAAAAGTTGGTGATGTTATTGCTGTTAAAGAAAGCAGCAGGGCTTCTTCGGGAATTAAAACACTTGTTATGAAAAACGGGGACAGACCAACTCCAGAATGGCTGGAAGCTGATCGCGATAATTTCTCAGGTAAGGTTACAGCATTAGCTACAAAGAAAGATATTGACTACGAAGTTCACGAGAACCTCATAGTTGAATACTACTCTAAATAAGGAGTACAAATGGCTCGTAAAAATCTGCTTAAAGGTTTTAAAAGACCTAAAGGCATTACATTTGAACATGTCAGCACAAATCCGAACTATGGTAAGTTCACTGCGTATCCTTTTGAAACAGGATTTGGTACAACTGTAGGAAATACTCTTCGAAGAGTGCTTCTTTCTTCAATTCAGGGTTATGCTATTACATCTATTCGTATTACTTCATACGATGCAAACGGTGTACCTCATGTAATTTCTAGTGAATTCTCTGCAATTCCTGATGTATCAGAAGATACTCTTGAAATTATCAATACTCTGAAGCAGATTCGTATACGATTACCTGGTGAAATAGAGCAGGATACTATCGTTTACGAATTTAAAGGTCCTGGTACCGTAAAGAGTGATGACTTTGCCAAAGAAGGTCAGCTTGAAGTTATGACTAAAGATATGGTTGTCTTTACAATGATGGAAGGTGCACATTTGGATATTGAAATTCAGATTGATCTTGGCAGAGGTTATGTTCCGGCAGAAACAAATGAACATTACATTGAAGTTGTTGGTACAATTTCAATGGATGCTATTTTTACTCCGGTTCCAAAAGTAAAATACTCAATTGAACCTTGTCGTGTAGGACAACGTAATGATTACGATAAACTTGTGATGGAAATTTGGACGGATGGGACAATTACACCAGAAGATGCTTTGTCTGAAGCTGCTAAAATTGCAAAAGATCATTTTGCAGTTTTCATCAACTTTGATGACAAAGATGTAATCGGAAGTGATGAAAGTGATGAAAATGACGAGAGTGTTCAGAAATTGCTTAATATGCCAGTTGAAGAACTCGAACTTTCGGTTCGTTCATCAAATTGTCTAAAAAATGCAAATATCCGTACAATCGGCGAGTTGACAAAAAAGACTGAAGATGACATAGCAAAGACAAGAAACTTTGGTAAGAAAAGTCTTGCTGAAATCAAAGAAAAACTTCTTGAGTGGAATCTTTCTTTGGGTATGACAGACTATAGTCATCTGAAGAATGCTGCTAATTTGAGTAAGCAGAAGGAAGAAACAGATGAATCATAAGAATGGTTTTAATCCGCTTTCACGTACAACAGCACATCGTCGTGCTATGTCACGTAACATGGTAACTTCTCTTTTTAGATATGAAAGAATTACCACAACAAAATCTAAGGCTCTGGAAGTAAGAAAAGCAGCAGAAAAGCTTATTACACGAGCTAAAGAGGATACAGTGCATAATCGTCGTCAGGCTGCAAAGTTCATTGCTGATGAAAAGATATTGAATAAACTTTTCACTGAAATTGGACCACGTATGAAAGACAGAAACGGTGGATACACTCGTGTTCTTAAAATGGGATATCGTCAGGGAGATGCAGCTGATGTAGTTATTCTTGAATTGGTTGATTATAAACTTGATGATGGCTCAAAAGAAAAAGAAGCAGCTCCTAAAGCAAAAAAGGCTGCTCCTAAAGCAAAAAAAGCTCCAGCTAAAAAAGCTGAAGAATCAAAGGAGGAGTAGATATGTCTAAGAATCATCGTGGTTCAGGTATTAGATCTCTCCCAGCTCACGGTAGAGCAACTTGTGCAATTTGTAAGAAAGAAAACATTAAATGTCTTTTTGAAAAAGAAATTGATGGAAATACAGTTAATATCTGTAAGTGGTGTAATGCAGCATTGAAAAATAAAGCTAGACGTGCTCCAGCTACACCAGCAGCTGCTTCAACAGAAGTTCCTGCAGAAGCTGCTGAATAATTAGAGTATTTCTTGCAAAAATCCGTCGGTATACCCGACGGATTTTTTTTATGCTGCTTGAATAGAAATTAGTTTGGGAGTTGGCAGTTCTTTTCTTGGTATTGTAATATTTAGAACACCATTTTTTAATGTTGCATTAATTCTTTCTGAATCTATATCGTCAGGAAGTGTAAAAGATCTGGAAAAACTTGAACATTTGCGTTCTCGAATTAACCATGTTAAATTATCATCATTTTTTTCATCATTTACAGTTTCATTCTCAGACGAAATAGTTAATGTGTTTTTTTCAAGCTGGATTTTTAGATTTTTTTCTATACTTCCAGGAAGATCCATTTCTATAGTGTAACTATTTTTAGTGGATTTAATATCGACAAGTGGAATTGTTGTATTTGTTTTGCAAATCGTTGGGCTATTATACATAGCATCAAAAATTGAGTTAAAGATAGAAAGTTCGTTCATTGAAATCCTCCATCAGTACTATATCAGTACTTCAATAAGTTTATGAAACATACGTTTCATTGTTTATATAGCAAGTAACGTGCCATAGTAATAAATATTAAAAATCTATATCAAAATAATTATTGAGAAAATGAAAATAAGAAATAAAAGTAAAATAAATATAATTTTACAATTCAAAAT
>JABUUX010000118.1 GCA_021442965.1 Treponema sp. | reverse complement strand
TTTCGGTTTTTCTTTTCTTTCCATTTGATTAATTGATTTATAAACAGCCGTTCCATATAGTTCCCCTTGTTTCAAAACATTTTCCAAAAAACTACAGGGACATTATATCATATTTTCCAAAAACTGCACTTACTTTTATAATAATTTTCCGAAAATTACACTCACTTTTAAATTTTTTATCCAATAATTGCATTCAGTTTTCGTTTACACCGATAAGCCTCAGAACTCTTATATATCTGTTTTACGCATTTGAGTTATTTGATATAATATAGTGTCTTAGTTTTGTCAGGGGGTAAGATATGGAAAACAATAAGATAGGAAAAATGCCAAAATCTGTTTATGTACACAGTATTCTTGGTTTTTTTATATATCATTTTTTAATCTGGTTTTTACTTTGGTTTTGTGAAATCTATTCACCTGACGAAATACGGACAATGGCGGGCTCGGCTCAGAACCTAATTTATTTTGTTGTTGTGGTTGCAGTAGGTTTTATTATTCCAAAGATTGCAGAAATATCTATTCCTAAGGCTTATGATGGAACAAAAGAATCAATAGAAAAAACAGAAAACAGGGCTTTCCTTTTTATGTGCATTGAGTATTTGGGGCTTGTTCTGGCGTTCTGTACGTTTCCTTTTGTGTTGATGTCTGTATGTAAATCAAAAAACATTTATTACATTACACATGATCCGTGGTTTGCATCTATTGGAGCAGGATGTCTTTCAGGAACTTTATGCTATGTCATGTGGCTTGTAAAAATTGAACAGTGGTTAAAGTGGCTTCCGCTCAAAAGAAAAGGAATTAAGCTTAACAGTATTGTTCGACATTCCCTGGTAACTTTCAGTTCCGTTTTGGGAGTTATTATGGTTGTTATGCTTTCAAATAGAAATATGGAACTTGGAAAGTATGACAAAATTTTTGATGTATATAAAACAAAAATGATTCCTATGGCAGGACTTGCTATTGGTATAGCGATTTTGGATAACATTATTGAAACTCGTGAAGAATCTAAACGTCTAAAAATGTCCATGGATGCAATGCAGACACTTGCTTCAAATGATTTTTCTATTGGGCACCTTGATGTAATTTCCCGTGATGAATATGGAATTTTGAATGTAAGTGTAAACAGGGTTGTTCAGACTACAAAAGATCTTTTGGCTTCAATACAAGATGCTACTGTAAAAACAGATGTAATTGCAAATAAGATGGATAAAGATAACGGAGCTGTTGCTACAGCGGTTAGTGCAATTTCCGGTACAATTTCTATGGTTCGTGAAGAAGTAGTAAGTCAGGCTGCAGGTGTAGAAGAAGCTTCACAGACAGTTCACAATATTGAACTTGGAGTTAAGCAGTTGGACGGATTTGTAAATGCTCAATCCCGCAGCGTAGAAACTTCAACGACGGCTGTTACACAGATGGTTGCTAATATTGATTCTGTAACGAATATTCTGGAAAAGAACGCAGCTTCTGTAGATGAACTGGCAAATGCTTCAGATAAGGGACAGCAGAGTGTTCAGGATGCGGTAAATGCTGCAGACTTAATTCTTAAAGAAAGCGGTTCCATGCTTGAGGCTGCTCGAATTGTTCAAACAATCGCTTCCCAAACAAATCTTCTTGCTATGAACGCGGCAATTGAAGCAGCACATGCAGGAGATGCAGGAAGCGGTTTTGCTGTTGTTGCAGATGAAATTCGTAAACTGGCAGAACAATCGAACATACAGGGTAAGGCTATTGACGCTCAGGTAAAAGATCTTCATGGAGCTATAACCAATGTTTCAGAAAGTGTTCGTACAGTTCAAATGGTTTTCCAAAATATTATGAATCTGGCAGATACAGTAAAGACTCAGGAACGTGTTGTTATGTCTGCTATGAATGAACAGCAGCAGGGAAATAAACAGGTGCTGGAAAGCATGCAGGAAATTAAAACAATTTCAGATCAGACAAAAAACAGTTCTCAGGAAATGCTTGAAGGAATTAAAGAAATTGTTGTTGAAATGGAAGAACTGGCAGGTACAACTGCCCAAATTAAAAATGCCATGAACGAGGTTGAACGCGGTGCTTCAGAGATTAACTCTCTTGCCGAAGCTAGCCAGATTTCTTCAAAAGAAAACGCAAGCAGTATTAATGCTCTTGGAGAAGAAGTAAATAAATTCACAGTTTAGTAAAATGAAGGTATTAAAAGTATTTACTCGGAAAGTCGAAGGGAACGATTATCCGAAAACTATGTATCCCAAGAGTCTTGCAAACAGCATCCATTTTGCACTGAAAGACGAAAACGAAAATGATAACTTCGAGGTGCTGAATCAGAACTACGGGATTTTGTTTGCAGCAGCAAAAGTAAACAGCGATAATACTCTGTTTCCGCGCGGACTTAAAAATCCGAAAATTACTCTCGTAAGGGATGAATATTTTATTACGGCGGAGTATGTTGATAAAAATGGTAATGCGGTCGATAAAGATTTTTTATGCGTATATAAAACTTATGATTTTGTAAATTTTTTGGAACATCAGGATTTCAAAAAATCGGAACTTGAGTCACTTATCGAAAAAGAAAAAATTGAATTTTCTGATGAAATTTTGATTTCGGAAGAAATTGCTTTGGAAATGAAAAACAGGTGGCTCCCGCTAAAAGCGGTTAATTTAGAACTTCCTAACAATCTTTCTTTCAGCGAAGTGTCTGAAATTGAAAACGTGAAGGCAAAAGTAATTTACTCAGACGGCTCGATTGATGAAAAATATGTAGACTTGGATAAAAATTCTATTTGTAAAATTGAAAACGGAAGCTACGAAATCAACGGAAAAATCAAACCTGCAAAATCACGCTTTCCACTCACAATCGGGCTTGCAGATCCTGTAATTTATTTTCGGGATGGAAAATGGTATTACATAGCCACGAACGACAATGTTAATGACATCGGACTTTATTTGAGGCGGTCGGACAGTCTTGAAGGACTTTTTTTGGAAGGCGTTGAAACGAGCATAATTTTGGATTATGACGAAAAACGGAAACTATGCCAGACTTTCTGGGCTCCGGAGTTTCACGAAATCGGAGGGGAGCTTTTTATCCTTTTTGCGGTGAGCTCAGAAAAATGGGGACCACAGTGTCACATGATGAAACTAAAAAAGGGCTGCGACCTGATGAAAGCAGAATCTTGGGAAGACCCGGTTCGAGTGCGACGTTCTGACGGAAGTTTTCTTACAGAAGATGCAATTACGCTTGATATGACATATTTTAGGGCGGGAGATAAATCTTACCTTGCTTGGAGTTACCGTGAAAAAATTGGAACACCGCTTGATTCAGGTTCAATGATTTGCATTGCAACAATTGACGAAGAAAAACCTTGGGTTCTTAC
>JABUUX010000222.1 GCA_021442965.1 Treponema sp. | reverse complement strand
GGAAATGTTTACATCAAAGGTGAAGGTATGTATAAATTCACTTTAGATGCTCCTCAAAACAAAATCACTCACCTTGCAGATTTAGACCTTCTTAAAGCAGCCGGTGACTTTCAGTTAAAATCCGGCTCAATCAGTTTTGCTGCAGGACGTTTCTTTATTTCTGATATTACTGCCGCGGTTTTTGCTCAAAACTGTGACGGCGTTCTGATAAAATATGATGCCCAGAAATTCGGCATCTCCGCTTATGCCGGATACACAGGTCTGTTAAACAGCAACGCAGTTACAATGCTTGATGCAAAAGGTGCAGCACATACTCCTGTAAATGAAGTTTATGCTCTGGCAAATCCTTATATGCCGGTTTGTGCAACGGTTTCTCTTCCAAACCTCTTTTTGAACCAGACACTCACATTCTCTGCAAATATTTTTACAGATTTTTCTGATGCTAAATTCAACAGATACTATGCCGCAGTTGCACTTTCAGGACCTGTTTCTTCAAATGTGTTCTACGATTTTGTAACTGATTTTGGAACGCTTACTTTTCAAGAATTAATGAATTATTCCAAATTCACTTTAACTGTATTCGGACCTTCAAATATGATGTTCTCTGCAGGAATTGAATACGCTTCCGGGAACCACGGACTTTCAGCATTCAAAGGCTTCTCTTCCAGACCTGCCTACTCTGCCTCAACAGATGTAGAGACCTCAGGCGTTCTTATTCCTTCAGTTTCAGCAGCTATTCCGTTCGGCTCGAACATGCTTCTTTCATCTTCTGTAAAAGCTGTATTCTCTTGTCCGGAAAAAGATTTCTCTGCAACAGGTGTTCAGGGAAACATTGATTATATTTTCAACATTCTTTCAGATGTTCAGATAGGCGCTTCTGTTTCTGGCTTCAAAGGCTTTGCCGGAAATGAAATGGATAAGTTCTCTGCAACATTGAAAGCAGCTTTATCATTCTAAAGTTTTCAGGAGGTTATGCTATGAAAACAAATGTTAAAAAATTTATCGTTTTTTTTACAGCTTCTTTAATTGCAGCCTTTGCATTTGCTGACCAGGCCGAAGTTGTATCCATTAAGGGAAAAGTTGAAGTTAACCGCAATAATGCATGGGTTACTCTGAACGTTGGTGACAAAATCAATGAGTCTGAAGAAATCAGTACAGGATTCCAGTCAGAAGCAAAAATCAAATACAAGGACTCTGTAATGCACATGGGCTCTCTTTCCAGAGTTACACTTTCTAAACTTTCAGCTGACAGCAAAAAAGATGTAGTTGATGTTTATCTTAGTACTGGCGCCGTGCGTTCAAAAGTAAACCGCACTTCAGATAAAAAAGTATCATACACTGTACGCAGTGCAGTTGCAGTCGCTTCAGTTCGCGGAACAGATTTTATTTCGTGTGCAAACGGAACAAACAGATGTTTGAGCGGGGCAATTGCAGTTTCACCTGCACGCTATTATGAAGATGCCCGCCTTGATGCAGAAAGTGCAGAAGAAATAGAAGAACCTGCAGAAGGAGAAAGCACTGCCGCCACAGCACCTACAGATGTAGACCCATACGCAGCAGACGGAGCCACTCTCCTTGTTCAGGGGCAGGAAACAACTATTACTCCAAGCGGAAACACTTCTTCTGCTTTTACAAATGCTGTAAAAGCCTCAAAGAAAGCTGAAGGAGCCGTAGGTGCCGCCTCTAAAGCAGAAGCAGAATCTGTAGCTCCATCTTCTTCTTCAAATACAGGTACAAGTACACCTGTTACACCAGCCCCTGCTCCAACTAAAGGAAGTATTATAATTACTCCGGTATTTGAATAACGTCTTACTAAATATTTTACACATAAAACACTAACGCCTGAAAATAGATTTTTCAGGCGTTTTTTTATATAATCACGTCTATGCATGTGCTTTGTATTAATAATGTTTCATTTCAGTATCCGCATTCTAAAACCAAAGCTTTAGACAATGTTTCTTTTGAAATAGAAAAAGGCTCTTACACAGTAATTATCGGACACAATGGAAGCGGTAAAAGCACGCTTTCTCGTATAATTGCAGGGCTTGAAACTCCATCTTCCGGAACAGTAAAAATTCTTCCAGGTCTAAAAATAGGACTTGTTTTTCAGAATCCTAAAAATCAGATAATATCCGGGATTATTCACAGAGACACTGCAATTGGTCCGCAAAATGAAAATCTTTCCAAAGCAGAAACAGAACTTCGTGTAATAGAAAGTTTGAATACAGTAGAACTGTTAGATAAAGCAAATTCATCCACTCTGGAACTTTCTTTAGGTCAGACTCAAAAAGTTGCCCTTGCAGGCATTATTGCGCTCAGACCTGAAATACTGATTTTGGATGAAGCAATGGCAATGCTTGATCCCGAAAACCGAAAAGACATATATACTTTTTTAGATTACTGGCATAAATCAGGTAACACCGTAATCCACATAACACACGATAAAGATGCCATAGAAAAAGCGCAGAACGTTATCCATATGGAACAGGGTCGCCTGACTTATTATGGAAAGAGAGAAAGATTTACTTTTCCTGACTTTCCTTCTCTTTCTATAAACAAACTAAATCCAAAAGAAATTCAAAATCTGGAAACAATCCTTTCTTTTAAAAATATTTCTTTTGATTACGAAAACCAGAATGTACTTAAAAATCTTTCTTTCAATTTACCCAAAGGAAAACTTACGGCTCTTACTGGTCCTTCCGGAACAGGCAAATCTACTGTTTTGGAACTGGCAGCAGGACTCTTAAAACCAGAAGAGGGAAAAATTTACAGTTCAGGTAAAATTGCCTTATGCCAGCAGAATGCACAAGGAGCGCTTTTTGAAACCTTTGCCGCAGATGATGTTGCCTTTGGTGCCAGAAACATGGGCATAAAAGGGAAAAAACTTATTCAAACGGTAAAAGATTCCATGAATAAAGCTGCTCTTCCTTTTGAAGAATTCAGTGAACGCCGCAGTTTTGAGCTTTCTGGCGGAGAACAAAGAAAACTTGCCATTGCAGGAATTCTGGCACTGAACACAGACATCCTTCTTTTTGATGAACCCACAGCAGGACTTGATGAACCTTCCAGACTTGAAGTTCTTAATATGATGAAGGATTTATGCAGCCAAGGTAAAACAGTTTTATTCACTACACACAGAACAGATGAAGCTCTTTTTGCAGATTGTGAAATATCTCTTAAAGATTATCTTCAAAAAGAAAATACTACTGATGCAGATTTTTTTTATAAAGAAAACACTCTTTCTGAAATTCAAGTTAATGAATCTTATAAAACCTTAAAATCCCTAAGAACTGTAACAAATGCATTAAGCCAGAAAAATGCCGCCACAAGTTTTCTTTCAAAGCTAAAACCTGTTTTACGGCTTATTATTTTCC
>JABUUX010000155.1 GCA_021442965.1 Treponema sp. | reverse complement strand
AAATTGAGGAAGACTCTGGAAATAATTCAAATGTTCAGAATGAAACTGCTGATGATAAATCAGAAGATCCGGTTCCACTTCTCTCTAACGAAGAATTTGCAGCGCTTACTAATTTTGAAGAAACTCAGGAAAAAGATGAACTGGAATGGAATAATCTTCCACCGGCACCAGACCAGCTTCCGGATGATTACAAGGACGAAGACGAAATTCCTTCAGATAATCCCCCTGTAGAATACGACGAACCTACACCTGACGGAGAACCGGCACCTTTATCAGACGATTTTGTTTCTGATGATGAAGAAGACCCTTTTGCTTGCGCCAACTATATTCCGAATGTTGCAAGCGGGAAAAGCACAATAGAAAAATCAGTTTCCCAAACTCCTTCTTATCCTTCAAAAATTGATTTTTCTGACCGTGAAGAAACTGAAGAAAAAATAGAAAAAAAAACTGAACCTGTAAGATCAAAATACGGAACTAGAATTTCTTTGGAAGATGAAACTGAAGAAAAAAATTCTGAAGACCAAATCATAACTGAATCACTTGAAGAAGAAAGAGATTATTTGATTGATGAAACACCAATACAGGAAGAAGAGGAAGAAACTTTTATTGATGATGCATTCTTTGACGCTGGGTTTGATTCAGATGAAGACGACAATTCATTAACAGAAGAAACCACAGATGCTGAAACAGAAGATGAAGATTTTGAAGCACCAGCTTCGCTGTTCTCTGTCGCAGCTGATGTTTTTTCAGACATGGACAAAGATATCCGCGAAGAAGCAGGGCTTTCTGAAGAAGAATCAGAAAATGAAGATGAATCCAACACTGAATATGTTCTTTATGAAGGCTCAAAAATCCCGGTAGAAAAATCAAAAACTATGAATCCTAATGCTGTAGGAGCCAGAAATCTTACTCCAGATGAACTCACAGATTTTTTCAATGCTCAAGAAAAAGAAAACACTCCTGTAAGAAAAACAATTGTTGGAAATCCTCCTAAAACAAACAAGGCTCACAAAAAAGGTCCGTATATTATTCCTTCCGATATGCTCACAGCTTACGAAGATGACCAGTACTGGATTATAGACGATGCTACAAAAGAAGCCTCAATCGACCTTAAAAATACTCTGGCCGAATTTAATATCGAAGCCGATATTATCGGAATTAAAAAAGGCCCTGTTGTAACTATGTTCGAAATTCTTCCGGCTCCTGGGGTTAAGCTTTCAAAAATTGTAGCACTTCAGGATAACATCGCACTGCGCCTGGCAGCCTCCAGCGTCCGCATTGTAGCCCCAATCCCTGGTAAAAGAGCCGTAGGTATTGAAGTCCCGAACCGTCATCGCTCTATTGTTGGCTTTAGAGAAATTATTGAGCAGGAACTTCCTGAATATAAAAAGATGGCTATTCCTGTAGTTTTAGGAAAAGATATTCTAGGTAAAGCACAGCTTTTGGATTTGGTAAAAACTCCTCATCTTCTGATTGCGGGTGCAACAGGGGCTGGTAAATCTGTATGTGTAAATTCTATCATTCTTTCTATTCTCTTTAAACGCTCGCCTGATGACGTAAAACTTATTATGGTGGATCCTAAAGTTGTTGAGCTTAAACTTTACAATGATATCCCTCACCTGCTTACACCGGTTATTACAGAACCAAAAAAAGCACTTCAAGCTTTGCAGTATTGTCTTTGTGAAATGGAACGCCGTTATTCACTTCTTGACCACATGGGTGTCCGCGATATTTCAAGTTACAACAAGCGCATAAAAGAACAGAAAATTGCAACAGAAAAACTGCCTTACATCATCGTTATTATTGATGAGTTTGCAGACCTTATGGCAACCACAGGAAAAGAAACAGAAAATGTTGTGGCACGCCTTACAGCTATGTCCCGCGCCGTTGGAATTCATCTGGTACTGGCAACACAGCGTCCTTCTGTAAACGTAATTACAGGGCTTATTAAAGCAAACATTCCAAGCCGCATTGCCTTCATGGTTGCTTCCCGCACAGACTCAAGTATCATCATAGACTCTCCGGGAGCTGAAAAACTGCTTGGTCGGGGAGACATGCTTTATGCTTCTGCCGTGGATCCTAATCCTGTACGAATCCAAGGAACCTTTATAAGTGATGAAGAAGTAGAAAATGTTGTAGACAAAGTAAAAGAATACGGAGAACCTGATTACATCGATGAAGAAATCTTTGTTACTGAGGATGAAGAACAAGGCGAACTTTTTGAAAACGGTACAGACTTTGGGGAGGATCCTCTTTATGATGAAGCACTTCAGGTTGTTGTTCAGGCAGGAAAGGCTTCTGCTTCATACATCCAGCGCAGACTAAAAATCGGATACAACCGTGCCGCAAGACTTATAGAAGAAATGGAAGAACGCGGAATAATTGGACCTCAGAATGGCTCTAAGCCGCGCGAAATTCTTTATATTCCATAAAATCAAAATTTCTTGACATTCCAAAGTTCTCACAATATATTATAGTCATATTTTATAAGATATGACTATTTTTTATTTTTGGAGGAATTTATGGTTGCACCGCTTCATGACGTAAAAAGCCGTTTCAGTGAATACGTAGAACTTGCTCAGAACGGAGAAACAATTGCCGTTACCAAACACGGAAAAGTTGCTGTTATAATAATCAGCGAAGATTCACTAAAAGAGTATAAGCCGCCAAAAAAATCATTTATGGAAAACTGGCGTGAATGGCGAGCCCAATGCGAGGCTGAGGATATTGAATTCTTTGATGATGTTGCGAAAAATATTGAAAACCTAAGAAAAATACCTGGCACACCTATTAGAAATCTATTTGAAGATGAGGAAGAATAATCCGTATGACAAAATATTATTTACTTGATACAAATATCGTTTCTGAAGCAATCAAAGACAATCCTAACAAAGAAGTAATGATTAATTTTGAAGCTAAAACCCATTTATCCTGTATCAGCACCATAACATGGGCAGAACTAATTTTGGGAACTATAAAACTACCAGACGGGAAAAGAAAAAGAAAACTGGAAAATTTTTATTATGATTATGTTAATGGAACTTTTGAACAACTTCCCTTTGATGAACATGCAGCAAATATTTATCCAAAACTTCTTTATCAGTACGAAAAACGAGGTGGCAATCTTCCCTACCACGACCTTCAAATGGCTTCAATTGCAATTGCAAACAATATGATTTTAGTAACCCGGAATACAAAAGATTTTGAATCCATTCCGGGTCTTATGCTTGAAAACTGGTTTGCAGAATAAGCCCAAAAGAACTACTTTCCAAATCCTTCCAGAGCCTTTGACATCTCTGCCATAATTTTTGGTACGTCGATGCTCTGAGGACAGTGACCTGTACAGGCTCCGCACTGAACACAGTCTGTAACCTTGCCTTCAGATTTTA
>JABUUX010000350.1 GCA_021442965.1 Treponema sp. | reverse complement strand
GAAATCAAAACAAAATCAATTGACTATGAAAAAAAATATGAAATTCAAGAAAAAGTAAAATCACTTACAAATAAGGAACTTTTATTTTTTTCGATCGGAAATTTTGACCCAAATAAAAAAGGGCTCAGCGTAATTGGAAATGCGGCAATACATGTAGCTGGAGCCGCAGGCGAAACAACATCACAATTTGAAAAACTTGGAATAAAATCTTTGATTATGGCAGACGGCCCTGCAGGATTAAGACTTTGCAAAAATTATTATGAAGATAAAAAAGGTGCACATGGTATAAATGCAAGTTTTATTCCTCAGAGTATGATGGATATGATGAGTCCTTTGGTTAGATTTATTGTAAAAATTGTGATGGGAGGAAATAAAGTTCCCAAAAATGCAGTTATAAAAGAACATGCTGCCACAATGATTCCAATCGGCACTGCAATTGCACAAAGTTTTAATGTAAATCTTGCAGAAGAATATGGAAATCTTGTAGGTGATGAAATGGAAAGGTTCGGAGTAAATCTTTGGCTGGCTCCTGCATTAAATATCCACCGTTCCATTTTATGCGGAAGAAATTTTGAATATTATTCAGAAGATCCATTATTATCAGGTAAAATTGCTGCATCAATTACAAAAGGTGTTCAATCTCATAAAGGATGTGGTACTACCATTAAACATTTTGCTGCAAACAATTCTGAAACAAACAGATACTGCAATAACAGTCAGGTTTCAGAACGTGCCTTACGAGAAATATACTTACGTGGTTTTGAAATTGCTGTAAAAGAATCACAACCAAAAGCGGTTATGACAAGCTACAATCTTTTAAATGGAACTCATACAGCTGAACACCGAGGATTAATTGAAGATGTTCTAAGATGTGAGTTTGGTTTTAAAGGAATTGTAATGACTGACTGGATTATTGGAACTGTTCTAAGTTCAAAATCTAAATACCGTAATTCATCTGCTCCGGAAACTTTAACAGCAGGTGGAGATTTATTTATGCCGGGAGGAAAAAAAGATTATAAAAAAGTTCTTAAGGCATTGAAAAAAGGAACTATCAGTCGAGAACAACTTGAAATCAATGCCACAAGAGTCATTAAAATGGTGGATAATTTATGTAAATAATTTTACTAAATTTCTGGAAGCCACACTCGCATCTGATTTAATCCACGATTTGACCATGTATAATATGGAATCAAACTTATATAACATTCCTTAAATGCAGGCGGTTCATCAGAATAAAGAGAATCTTCTGTTGTATTTTCTGTTTTAAAACCTGCTATTTTAATTCTCCTTATACCACTCAATTCATCGGACATTTCTTGAATTTCGGGTATTCCTTTTTTATTTACAAATAAATTCAGAATATCACCATTGTCATTTCCTTCTGCACAATAAATTAATGGTCCAAACCCAAAAGCCGTTTTTCCGCTGTTAGAATGAACTGCATTATTACAATAAATTTTTCTTACAGAAAGTTTTAAATCAATACTGATTGTGATAAAAGAATCTTTTGAAATATCAAAATATGCAAATCCATTTTTTACTTCAGGAGTTATGTTAAATTCAACATTTTTTGACCAAGCTGGAACTCTAACTGCAAACTTATTTATTGAGCATTTGCTTTTATCTATAGAAATTGAATATTCAATCTTTCCGTAATAAGGATAAAGTGTTTTTTCGGAAATCTTTAAGCCATCTATTTCAAGTTCATTATCTAAAAATAATACAGAATATAATACATCATCATCTTTAATCCATGCATAATCTGCAATATCAGTAATGGTTCTGGCAACATTTGGAGGACAGCATGCACATCCATACCATCCCGGACGTTCCGGAAGTGTATGACGGTGAGTAGGGGAGATTCCAGAAATTCCAGGCAATGCTTCAAGAGGATTTACATAAAAGAATTTTTTACCATCCAACTGCATACCTGAAAGAACTGTATTATAAAGTGACGTTTCCATAACATCCCCATATTCTCCGAGTTTTTCATTTCTGAGCATTTGCTTTGCAAACATCATAAGGCTTATTGCAGCACAAGTTTCAGAATAAGCTGTATCATTAGGTAAATCATAATCAACTGTAAAAGCTTCGCCCTGATTTGTAGTACCAATACCTCCAGTAATATACATTCGTTTTTGTGTTATATTTTTCCAAAGTGTTTTACAGGATTTAAATAAACATTTATCTTTTGTTTCAAATGCGAGATCTGCCATTGCAGTATAAAGGTATCCAGCTCTTACAGCATGACCTACTGCTTCTGTTTGTTCACGCACTGGTCTATGAGCCTGATGATACTGAGGATCAACACTTTCTCCACCCCAAACGTTCCAATCTCTATTTTCCATTTCACGTTTATAAAAATCTGAATCAACCCCACGGACATTTATAAAATGTTCAGCAAGTTTAAGATAATTAAGATTTTTTGTAGTTCGGTAAAGTTTCATTAATGCAAGTTCAACTTCAGGATGTCCAGGATAACCTTCATGTTTTTCCAATATAAAAGTTTTATAAATACAATCTGCAAGTTTACAAACAATTGTCAAAAGATTGTTTTTTCCCGTAGCTTCATAATGAGCGACACCTGCTTCAATCATATGACCGGCACAGTAAAGTTCATGTGCATCATGAAGATTTTTAAATTTCTGATCGGGACGTTTAAGGGTAAAGTACGTATCCAAATAACCGTCATCTTCCTGAGCCTTTCCAATTATTTCGATTAATTCATCAATCCTTTTTTCCAATTCTGAATCAGGATATTTACTAAGAGAAAATGAAGCTGCCTCAATCCATTTTGCAACATCACTATCTTGAAAAACCATCCCGTAAAAATCATCTGTGGTGGCCCCAATAATACCATCTTTTACAGTTATATTTTTAAACTTTGAATCAGTAGATGATTGTTCTATTTTATTATTTCTTAAGAGTTCAAGTTTTTTTGCTGCAGCCTTAAAATTAGCTACAGAATGACTTGGAGCAATTCCAGGTATCTGATCTTTAATGGCTTTTTCCTGATAAGGAATTATTGTTTCTACAGCAAGTTTCTGACGTGTTTTCCAAAATCCACCTGTTATTTCTGTGTTTTTAAAAAATAAAACATCCATATCTTTTATATTCTCCAAATAATATTTTATTTATTATAAATTAGCACGGAATATATTTTTTTACCACTTAAGAATTTTTATATTTCCTTTTTACAATAAGTACGCAAATTACAAGAATTATTGGAAATCCGATTCCGGCGAGTACTCCCGCTTTTAAGTTTTCTCCAGTTCTTTGTGAAACGTTTCCGATTATTGCAGGACCAAGCGCACCGCCCAAATCACCTGCAAGTGCTAAAAGTGCAAACATTGCAGTGCCGCCTTTTGGAAGAACTCTTGAAGAAATGCTGATGGAGCCCGGCCACATGATGCCCACAGTAAAGCC
>JABUUX010000327.1 GCA_021442965.1 Treponema sp. | reverse complement strand
CCATACTGTTCAACAGCCCGGCGATAGAATTCATCAAAGAGTTTTCCAGGGGTACGAACGTCAATGTAGAATACTGTTACATTTGTATCAGGATAATGATCTCGTGTAAGAATTGCATGTTTTGCAGTATACATACAGCAAACTTTAGAACAGTATTCATGTCCTTTTTCTGCATCTGCAGAACAGCGGGAACCAACACACTGAATAAATACAAGGTTTTTAGGTTCTTTGCCATCTGAAGGACGTTTCAAGTGTCCGCTTGTAGGACCTGAAGCATTGCACAAACGTTCAAATTCCAGAGAAGAAACAACATCAGGACTCTGGTTGTATGCAAATTCATCAAATTTTTCCAGAGAGATAGGGTTGTAACCTGTAGCAACAATGATGGCACCGTATTTTTCTGTAATAACTTCATCTTTCATTTCGAAGTTAATAGCACCGGTTCCACATTTTTTCTGACAGAAGCCGCAGACATTGTCTTTTCCGTTTTTAAGTCCTTTCATGTGCAGACAGTAGTTGTCATCAATTGTGGCAACTTTAGGAACTGCCTGAGCGAAAGGAATGTAAATTGCTTTTTTATTGTCCAGGTTCAGGTTGAAATCATTTGGAACCTTTTTATTTGGACAGGCCTCGATACATTCACCACAACCTGTACATTTTGTTTCATCTACAAAACGAGCATGTCGCTTGATATCGATAGAGAAGTTTCCAATGTATCCTTTTACGCCAACTACTTCAGAATATGAAAGAATACGGATATTAGGATTCTGGCTTACTTCAGTCATTTTTGGTGTAACGATACAAGAAGCACAGTCAAGGGTAGGGAATGTTTTATCAAGCATTGCCATCTTACCGCCAACAGAAGGCTTCTTTTCTACGATATCTACAGGGAATCCTGCATCAGCAATATCGAGGGCTGCAGTAATACCTGCAATACCGCCACCAATTACCAGCGCTCTTTTTGTAACAGGTGTTTCACCTTCTACAAGAGGAGTGTCCAGTATAGATTTAGCAACCGCTGCCTTTCCAAGCATGACTGCTTTTTCTGTATTTTCGTTGATATCTTTACCAACCCATGAAGTCTGTTCACGGATATTGGCAACTTCAACTTTATAAGGATTTAATCCGGCGCGTTCTGCACAGGCACGGAATGTTTTTTCGTGCATACGCGGTGAACATGAACAAAGAACAACACCTGTAAGTTTATCATCTTTG
This sequence comes from Treponema sp., assembly GCA_021442965.1. The sequence continues at coordinate 2,253 of JABUUX010000327.1, read as the reverse complement.
ATGTGGTCTTCAATCATTTTCTGACCGGCCGAAGAACACATATAAGTATAGTGTGTTGAATAAACTACACCGTCAACTTTTCCAAGTTCTTCTGCAACTTTAGCTACGTCAACTGTACCGGCAATGTTAGTACCACAGTGACATACAAAAACACCAATTCTTTCCATTTTCTACGTCACTCCTATTTACGGTACTTTCTGAAAGCACTCATGAGAAGCTGCTGGGGTGTATCCTCATTCAGCATTGAAGGAATCTGTTCCGGTTCAATATGCTGACCGCCGCGTTCTCTTTCCACAATTGTACGGACTGCATCAATAAGTTTTGCAGGTTCTACCTGACGTGGACAACGTTCAAGACATGCCATACATGAAAGGCATTTATAAAGAGATTTAGATTGGAGAAGTTCTTCAATCATTCCTCTTTCTACCATCAGAACAAACTGGTTCGGATGATATTCCATTTCATCGTAGTTAGGGCAAGTTCCCGAGCACTTTCCGCACTGCATACATTTTTTTGTATCAACGCCGGAAGTATTTTTGATGAATTCTTTGTATTTTTCGATTTCGTCTTTAAGCATGGCTTACTCCTTAACTCCGAGAGCTTCTGCTAAAAGTTCTGTGAAGTATACAACTTCTATATTTGAATTGCCTTTGCGTTTTGTAAGGTTATACTGGCAAAGCGGGCAGCTTGTAACAAGTACATCGGCTCCCATTTCTTCCGCATTTGTAATAATTGCTTTTGTTCTTGATTCAGGAATAGAAGAATCTTCGATTTCTGCATAAGCTCCACAGCATTCATTACGCTGTGCGTAAATTACAGGTGTTGCTCCAATAGCCTTGATAAAGTCTTCGAGAATCTGAGGATTTTCAGGATCATCAAATTTCATAACTTTACCCGGACGGAGTAGAAGACATCCGTAATAAGCACCGATTTTTTTATCCTTAAGTGGATTTTTTACAGCGGCTTTTACAGCATCCCAACCGATTTCATCACGTAGTACTTCAAGAAAATGAAGAACTTTTGTTTCACCGTGATATTCAAACGGTTCTTTTTCGCCGGCAAAATAGTTATTTGCTTTAAGAATAATATTCTCATCAGTCTGCATATCGTTATTAACCTGTTTGATAACGTTGTAGCAGGCTGAACAGAGAGTAACCAACGCAGTTTCCTGGTCACGGGCATAAGCCAGCGCACGTACTGACGGTAATTTTGGAGCGATTTCGTTTTTTCCCATTGGGTAAACTCCACCACAGCACTGCCAGTCAGGAATCTCTTCAAGTTCAAAACCCAGAGCTTTTGCACAGTTACGTGCATTTGTATCCAATGATTTTGCCTTGTTTTTTAATGTACATCCTGGAAAATATGAAAATTTAAGCATACTATTTATATTATAGAATATTATCAATTCTTAGTACATAACAAAATCCGCTGAAATCTCAAAATACTATTTAAAACAGAAAAACTCCCGATGATAATCGGGAGTTCTAAAAAAAGTTTTTTATAAACTTATACCATTGATTCAGGTTTGAAAACTTTGTCAAATTCAGAAGTTGTAAGGAATCCAAGTCCTACACAGGCCTCTTTAAGAGAAATATTTTCATCATATGCTTTGTGTGCAGTTTTTGCAGCATTTTCATAACCGATATAAGGATTTAATGCAGTTACAAGCATAAGAGAGTTATAAAGGTTGTGATGCATTTTATCTTTGTTTGCTGTAATACCTACGGCACAGTTGTTGTTGAATGAAATGATTGATTCAGCAAGAAGGCGAGCAGATTGGATAAAATTGTAAGCAATAACAGGCATGAAAACGTTCAGCTCAAAATTACCCTGAGAAGCTGCAAATCCGATAGCGGCATCATTTCCCATTACTTGAACCGCAACCATTGTTGCCTGTTCACACTGAGTAGGGTTTACTTTTCCCGGCATAATTGAAGAACCCGGCTCATTTTCAGGAATATGAATTTCACCAAGACCGTCACGAGGACCGGAAGCAAGCCAGCGAACATCGTTTGCAATTTTCATCATATCACAAGCTAGGGCTTTGAGAGCGCCATGTGCGTATACAAGTTCATCTTTAGAAGTAAGAGCATGGAATTTATTTGGTGCAGTTACAAATTTTTTTCCAGTAAGTTCTGATACCTGCTTTGCAACTTCTTTATCAAATCCTTTGGGAGCATTAAGTCCTGTTCCAACCGCTGTTCCACCAAGAGCAAGCTGTTTAAGGTAAGGAAGTGAAGATTTAATCATTTC
>JABUUX010000014.1 GCA_021442965.1 Treponema sp. | reverse complement strand
ATTTTTGAATTCCTTTTCAATCTGATTGTTTACAGAAAAACTGAACCGGAAAGAATCTGGTCTGTAAAAGATGGCTCTGCGGTAATTACCGGAATGCTTCTGGCATGTACACTTTCTCCGGCCATTCCTTTCTGGCAGGTAATTCTTGGAGCCTTTTTCAGTATGGTTGTTGTAAAAGGATTCTTTGGCGGATTGGGTCAGAACATCTGGAACCCAGCCCTTGCAGGAAGAGCCTTTCTTATGGTCTGCTTTCCTTCCACAATGGGTGCTGCCTGGATTAATCCTGCCACAGATGCAATTTCCAGTGCAACAATTCTTTCCAAACCAGAACTCTTTACTTCCTTTAGAGATTTGATTTTTGGAAATCAGGGTGGATGTATTGGGGAAACCTGTTCTTTGGTCATTCTTACAGCAGGGCTTTGCCTTATAGTGCTGCGCATAATTGACTGGAGGATTCCTCTTTCATTTATAGGAACAGTTGCACTTGCTTCCTTCCTTTCTACATTTTCTGGAACCGAAGTTCTAAAAAGTGTACTTTCTGGAGGGCTTTTACTTGGTGCTTTCTTTATGGCAACTGACTACGTTACAAGTCCTGTTACTTCATGGGGACGGGTACTCTTTGGTTTTGGTTGCGGACTAATTACATTCCTTATCCGAAAATTCGGCGGTTACCCTGAAGGTGTAATGTTCTCTATTTTGTTCATGAACTGTATTTATCCTTTCCTGAACAAACTGAGTCCCCGCATTTACGGGTACAAACGTAAAGCAAAAAAATCTAATTAAAGGGAGAAAGCAATGAAAGATTTTTTAAAAATTCTTTTACTTGGACTTACACTAGCCATTTTTGCAGTAGTATCCTGCTTTGCCCTGGCAGTTGTAAATAATTTTACAAGTCCTGTTATTGCCGCTCACAAAGCTGAGAAAACAGCATTAGGACTTAAGGTTGTTTTTCCGGAAGCAGACAGTTTTGAAGAAGTAAAAGACTTCCCTGCAAAATCAGGAAGCACTGAAATTATGGAAGTTTATACGGCTATAAAAAACGGAGAAAAAGCCGGCACTATCATTAAAGCAACAGGAGCAACTTACGATAAAGTTGTAATGCTTGTAGGCACTGATACAAATAAAAAAATTACTGGTGTAATGTTTCTTGAAAACACCGACTCTCCGGGATTTGGGCAAAAAGCATCCGAAGAATCTTTTTACGGACAGTTCAAAGGAATAGACGGAACAAAACCTCTGATAATGGGCTCAGACTTTGAAGCGATATCAGGTGCCACAATTACAAGTAAAGGTATAGAAACAATCATCAACAATGTTCTGGAGGTGATTAAATGAATAATTTGAAAATTTTTACGAACGGTATAGTTAAAGAAAATCCTCTTCTGGTTTTGAGCATAGGACTTTGTTCTTCCCTTGCAGTAACAACAAACGTTTTTAACGGACTTGGGATGGGAGCTGCCATGACATTCGTTCTTCTTATGAGCGAAATCATTATCAGCCTTGTTAGAAAAATTATTCCTTCTGCTATCCGTCTGCCTGTTTTTATAATCGTTATTGCAGCATTCACAACAATCGTTCAGCTTTTGCTTGCCGCATACCTTCCTTCGCTTTCTGACTCACTTGGAGTTTTTCTGCCACTCATAGTTGTAAACTGCATTATCATGGGACGAGTTGAAAGTTTTGCTTCCAAAAATTCTGTTGGAAAAGTAATTCTTGATTCTTTGGGAATGGGCATTGGATACACCTGGGTACTTTGTGCCATTTCTATTATCCGTGAACTTTTGGGGGCCGGTACATTTTTTGGAATTGAAGTAATACCTGAAGCCTACAGACTGGGCTTCTTTACTCAAGCCCCAGGAGGATTTATCGTTTTTGGGCTGATGATTGCAGCAACAGAAGGTATCAGTGGTGCTGTAAAAAACAGAAAATCCCTAAAATCCAAAACTGATACTGAATCCGAAAATCCTTCTAGTGCAGAAAAATCAGAAAACAAGGAGGCCGAATAATGCCTGAACTTTTGAAAATATTTCTTAAAGCAATGCTCATCGATAACGTAGTTCTAGTTCAGTACCTGGCTCTTTGCCCTTTTATTGGAATGACTGGTGAAACAAAAAAAGCCTTTGGAATGGGCATTGCAACAACCTTTGTTATCATTCTAGCCACAGCAGTTACATTCCCTATCTATCATCTGATTCTGGTTAAATTCAATGTTGAGTTTTTGCAGACTCTTGTATTCATTCTGGTAATTGCCTCGCTTGTACAGCTTGTTGAATTCTATTTGAAAAAGACTTCTCCTGCTCTTTACTCATCAATGGGAGTTTACCTTGCACTGATTACAACAAACTGTGCTGTCCTTGCCGTTACACTTAACTGCATCAGTAAAAACTTTAACTATCTGGAATCTATTGTTTACGCTTTGGGAGCTGCCTGCGGTTTTGTTCTTTCAATGGTTGTTATGAGCGGAATCCGCATAAGGCTTGAAACTTCAAATGTCCCAAAGTTTCTGAAAGGGAATGCAATTCTTTTTATTACTGCAGGGCTGCTTTCCATGGCATTCATGGGCTTTGCCGGACTTATAAAATAAGGAGTTTTGATTATGACAATTGTAACAACAGTAATTATTGCATTTGTTATTGCATTCATTCTGGGAGTACTCCTTGGATTTTTTAAAAAGATTTTTGCAGTACACGAAGATGAAAAAATAACAAAACTTAAAGAAGTACTTCCAGGTGCAAACTGCGGAGGATGCGGTTACGCTGGATGCGGTTCTTATGCCGAAGCCATTGCCCGTGGAGACGCCCCCTTGAACGCTTGTTCTGCAGGTGGAAGTGCCGTTGCTTTAGAAATTTCTAAGATTATGGGACAGACCGTAGAATCAAAATCCTATTTTGCAGTTCTTGCATGTCAGGGCTCAAAAGATTGTGCACTTTCGCGCGGCATTTATACAGGAGTTGAAACCTGCGCCGCAGCAACACAATCTGTAAACGGAACAAAGATGTGCTTAAGCGGCTGTGCTGGATTTGGAGACTGCGTAAAAGTCTGTAAGTTTGACGCCATCTATATGGGGGACGATGGACTTCCAAAAATTGATTTTAAAAAATGTACAGGGTGCGGAGCCTGTGCCAGAACGTGTCCTAGAAAACTTCTAAAAAAAATAGACAAGGAACGTAAAGCACCAATGGTACTGTGCTCCTGCGTAAGTGATGCAAAACCCGGGGTTGTAAAAAACTGCAGTGTAAGTTGTATCAAATGCCAGAAATGCGTCCGCGACTGCCCGTCACAGGCTATCACTATGGAAGGCGCACTCCCATTCATACAAGAAGAAAAATGTACAGCTTGTGGACTCTGCGTTTCTTCATGTCCTAGAAAAGTAATAAATTTTGTAAAATAAAATTTTAGGGGAATGTTAAAAATTTAGGGCGTTCCCCTCACTCCGTTCGGGTCAGGCTTTCCGCAGTTCCGCGTCTTACGCGCTC
>JABUUX010000392.1 GCA_021442965.1 Treponema sp. | reverse complement strand
ACCGATATTTCTCATTTTAGAAATATCAAAAGCCATAATATTACCTCTTAAAATAAAATTTTTTCAGTTTGAGATAACAATTTTAATAAAAAAAAATGGAAAATTCAAGTTATCGAATTGAATCACGTTAAATCTCAAATATAGCAGCAATAATATGAAATCATCATAAATAATCTAAAAGAAAATTACATACTGAATCCAAAAGAACATTTTCCGCTAATTTTTATAAATCTGTTAGAAAACTTCACTGAAATTCCTGAATCAACATTAATTCCACTATTCAGTCCATTTTTCTGATTAAAAGTAATTTCACTATTAAACGAAACCGATGGATTACTGCATATATTTAGATACAAAGATACTGTTTCAGAAAAACAATTCTTCTCCTGTACTCCTAAAATCATATAAGAACCTGAAACTTTCAGTGCAGGCTGTATTTTTTCAAAATACCACGTATTTTTTAAAGAAACTGATGTTTTCCTGAATTTTAAAGCCATCATTTCTTCTGCAAACTCATCCAAAGGAACACCAAATTCCCCTGAACACGTAAACGATACATCGGTTATCCAGCATAAAAAGTCCATACCTCCAGACAGTTTTAAAGTATCTTCCTTACTGCACAACTGTCCGTCGTAAAATGCCGATATTCCTGTTTTCCAAAACACCGGAAAAGATTTTCCAATCCTTTTACGTGACATCAAATTCATCTTTACCTGAAAACATTCATCAATTTGTTTAGAAGACGGGGTTATAAGATTATGATTGGGATTATAAAAAAAAGACAATCCTGAATAGATACTGCCCTTGTGAAATGATGTTTCGGCTTTGTAAACAGTCTTTACACCTCCTTTTACAGATTCATAAAAACTGTCAGAAAAAATAATGTTCCAACCTGAAAAAGATAACTGAACCTGAAAGTTGCTGCTTGTAAGTCTTGATTTTCTGTAAAATGGATTTTCAATAAACCATGAATCAGAATCTTTTGCATCAAGTTCTCCGGAAATAACTGTTCCGCTAAGATTTACTTTTAACTTTCCTGGAAAAACAGTTTTTATTATTCCTTCTCCGCCAAAACATCCATCAAGGAAATAAAATGCTGATATTTTTGTCTCAAATTCTTTTTGCTTATAGCCGGCATCTGTATAAAGCCCAAAAGGCTTTTCATACCCTGAATCTAATGGAAGTGAAGCTTTTAAAAGTTTTAACGGAAATACATTCCCTCCAAACGGGCTGAGAGAAGATGATAAAAGCGGATTATTTATATTAGAAAGACTTCCTGATATAGAAAGTTTTCCAACTTTCAAATTCATTGGAAACTCAGGTAGCAGTTTTCCATTTTTCAAACTAATGCCGTAAGCAATGTTTTTATCTTTGTAGAATAAAACTCCTTTTCCGTAAGAAAAATCCACACCCGTTCCAATACTAAAAGGTTTGATTTCAAAATTATTTTCTGTTATTTTAAATGGCAAATTACAGGATATGTCAAAAGACAAAGAAAATACCGGTAATACCTTTATCAGAATAATAAAAACAATAAAAACGAACTTTTTCATATATATTATATAGACTTGAAAAATCGTTTTTACGCAAAATCTTTTTCATTTAAAATAAAAAAAGCCGTGGGAGAAACACGGCTTAATATGATTCAATTTTTGTTTAGTTAGATGTAATGTAACTTTCACCCTTTGAAAAATCATTTATTTTAACAATTCGGGCTCGCCAATATTCTGCTTCACTTTTTGTTGTATATGGTCCGACACGAACACGGTAGAACACTTTTCCCTTTGCATCTTTATATGTAAAAATATCAGCAGGAATCTTATTTTCATCCAAAACAGAGCAGGCAGATTCTGCAGTCTTTTTACTTGAGAAAGCAGCAGCCTGAACCCAGAACTGTTCAACTTTCTTTTCTGCAACCTTCACTTCTGGTTTCTTTACAGAAGATGGAGCCTGAACTTGAGTACTTTTTGCAGTAGTATTAGTTTTTGGAGCCGGTGCAGAAACATTGCGGTTACCACGATCATTTTTTGAAGGCGGAACTGGAGATGTACTTACCGGAGCTTCAACTGTTTGAGTTGTTACAGAAACCGGTGTTACCACCTGAGCAACTACAGGAGCCGGTTCATATTTTGTTTCAGGAAGATTCAAAGTGATATTAATATTCTGAGGCTGAACTTCAGTTCTTTCTGTAACATTTTTAAGGGCATTCAGGTCGATTGTAGTAGATTCTGTGCTGTTTCCATTTTTATCATAAACTACAGTATTTTCAGAAATTACAGTAAGATCTTTTGTAGAAACAGTTTGATTTTCATAAGGATTTACAGGTGGTGGAAGCTGTGTTGATTTATTTGAATCAACATAAACAGGAGGCATTGTCCATCCTGAATTATTTGGCTGAACAGGAGCCTGAGATGTCATTGCTACATTCTGAGTATTATTTTTTTGACCTGGAGTCCATATTATAAATGCTGCACCCAAAACAACCAGCAGAAACATACCGGCAGCAGCAATAATCCATAAAGTTCTTTTCTGTTCCATAATAAAAATTCCCCTATACCAAAAATATCGGACAAACAAAAAATTAGTTTAGCTTTTTTTTTATCCATGATAAAATCGACTTATGAAGATTAAACTCAACATTAAGGAACTTCTTCAAGATTTCAGCGCAGTTATTTTTCTTACTCTCAGAATAATAGTTATTGTTATAGTTTTATGTTTTGGTATTTTCCTCCCAGGCTTGTTTTTATTTTTTAAATTTGCCTCATATATAACAATGCCGTTTAACAGTTTAACAGCAACCATAATATTCTTTGCTTTATTTTTACTTGTTATAGGATATGTGGCATTTCTTTTTAGAAATGGAAACCGTTTCTTGAACACATGGGTTATGACAGGTCATTTTATTAAAGAAGTTTCAGAAGAAAAAAATATGAAACTTCGTTCTACATGGCTAAAGTTACACAAAAATAAGGAAAGAACAAAACCACGTACTTGGAATATTACACTTACAAATCCTGTGGATAGTTTTATGCTTAATCCTGTTTATCCTGTTGATAAATATGGAAGAGCAGAGATTATAAAGGATCCGCTTTACTTCAGGGGAGTACTTTCTATTACTCATCATTTTTACGGAAATCTGCCCGTTAGTGGAGATAAAATTAACTTTTCCTGGAAATTCACTTCTAATAACAATATTAAAGCCTTACGAGTAAGAGCCGTAGAATACGTTGAAGGTGAAGAAAATAAAATCTTTTACAATCAGCCAACAATTACAGAAGTTGACGAAATGGGCACCGAAGGACATATCTGTGCAGAAAACCTGATAACAGGAAAGAAAAACACTTTAAAGGGCACTGTAAAACTTTCAGAAAAAGTAAAAAAAGATATACATTTATGTTTCTGGTATATGCCTCAAGATGCTGAAGGTGAATCTGTATTCAAACTAAAATTCTAATTCCAACGTAACAGAATAGTTTATAT
>JABUUX010000131.1 GCA_021442965.1 Treponema sp. | reverse complement strand
TCAGGCGGATACCCAAGTTATGCTTCTGCGGCAGCTATAATTTTATTTTCAATAGTTCTTACAATTACGTGTATAAATCTGATTGTAAGTAAGAAAAATAATTTTTATAAATAATATTTTTGGAGATAAGATTAAGAATGAAATCTTCCAGCAACAAATCGATAATCTTAAATATATTTTTATATACGTTTCTTGGGATTTGCGCTTTATTTGTTCTGTTTCCATTTTACTGGATGATTCTTTCATCTATAAAATCTTACAGTGCTTACACCTCTGAATATGTACCTAAGTTTTTTACCCTTAACCCAACACTGCAAAATTATTTTGACACTTTTACAACAGTAAACTTAGGACGGTATTTATTTAATACGTTAATTTTTACGCTTGTAACTACGGTTTTAATGTTAATTGTCATCACATTTGCTGCTTATGGCTTTGCACGAATTAACTTCAAAGGTAAAGACGTTGTATTTACAATTTTCCTTTCTATGATGATGATTCCAACCGAACTGCTGGTTATTACAAATTACGTCACGATTACAAACATGAATCTACGAAATTCTTTTCTGGGACTTATTCTTCCAAGTGTAAGCTCTGTATTTTATATATATCTTTTGAAAGAAAATTTTGAACAGGTGCCTGATGAACTTTATTATGCAGCAAAAGTGGATGGCACATCTGATTTTAAATATTTATGGAAAGTAATGATTCCGGTGTGCAGACCTACACTTGTAACCGTAGCCATATTAAAAATAATTGAATGCTGGAACAGTTATATTTGGCCACGGCTTGTTACTGATGACCCTAAATATTTTTTGGTTTCAAATGGAATTCAAGAAATAAGAGAAAATGGTTTTGGACGCGAAAACATTCCTGCAATGATGGCGGCTGTAGTTGTAATTTCAGTTCCGCTTATTCTTTTATTTTTGATATTCAGAAAGAAAATTATGAATGGAGTTTCCCGTGGTGGAACAAAAGGGTAAAGATGAAAGTTAAGTCACTTTTAATAAATAATCAGAATTTAAGATTTTCTATTTTAATAATTTTTTTTGGGCTCTTTTTTTTCTCCGCTTGTCATGGGAAAAAAGCTCTGCCAGAATTCAAAATTCCAGAAAGGTTTGATAATGAAAAAAAACTGGAACTTTCTTTTTGGGCAAAAAATGATACAAATAAAATTCAGTCAGAGGTTTATGAAAAGGCTATTGCAGATTTTGAAAAATTTTATCCGAATGTAAAAATCAATTTGAAAATCTATACTGATTACAATCGCATTTATAACGACATCATTACAAATATCTCTACACACACTACACCTAATATTTGCATTACTTATCCTGATCACATAGCTACGTACAACACAGGGCAGAATGTTGTTATTCCGCTGGATGAACTTATGCTTGATACAAAGTTTGGATTTGGCGGAAGTGAAATTAAGTATGATTCCATAAAAAAGGAAGAAATTGTTCCTGAGTTTTTAGAGGAGTGCAGGTTGGGGGAACATTGCTTTGCGCTTCCTTTTATGCGTTCAACCGAAGCACTTTATATTAACAAAGATATGGTTGAAAAACTTGGGTTTTCAATTCCAGAAATTCCAACATGGGAGTTTGTGTGGGAAGTTTCTGAAGCGGCAATGAAAAAGAACGAAGATGGTAATTATGAAGTAAACGATCAGAATATCCTTATTCCGTTTATTTATAAATCAACAGATAATATGATGATTCAGTATTTAAAACAGAAAGATGCCGGTTACTCAAATGCTGAAGGAGATATTCTGATTTTTAATGAGGAAACAAAATCGTTTTTAAAAACAATAGCAAAACATTCTCAGAGCCGATGTTTTTCAACATTTGGTATATCCAGTTATCCCGGAAATTTTTTTAACGCAGGTCAGTGTATTTTTGCTGTAGATTCAACTGCAGGTGCTACATGGATTGGAAGTCATTCACCGCTTTCTGACATTTCTGAAGACAAAATTGTTAGTTTTGAAACAGTGGTTCGTTCTGTACCTCAGGTAAATACAAAAGACATAAAGATGATTTCCCAAGGTCCTTCAGTTTGTATTTTTAATAAGTCAGATGCAGATGAAGTTCTGGCTTCCTGGCTTTTTATGCAGTTTTTGCTTTCCAATGAAACACAGATTCCGTATGCACAAACCGAAGGTTATCTTCCTGTTACATTAAGAGCACAGAATTCCAAGGAGTACAAAGACTATCTTTTAAGAGGTGGAGAGGACAATGATTTTTACTATTATGTAAAAATTGAAGCTTCAAAGCTTTTGTTGAATAATCTTGAAAACACTTTTGTTACACCAGTGTTTAACGGTTCAGCTTCATTACGAAATGCAAGCGGACAGATGATTGAAAATACAGTAAAAGCTGTCAGAAGAAATCAAACTGTGGATGATGAATTCATTTCAAAAAATTTCAGTGATGTAACAAGTCTTTTCCGTTTGAATGAAACGTCCGGCATTACAGGAAATGTTAAGGATGAAAATATGGGACCTCTTCCTCAGACTGCAAAAAATCTTCTGGGTCTGTTATATCTGGCATGGGTTTGCCTGATTGTTTATTTTATTAGCAGTAAAAAGAAAAATAAGAAAAAATAATTTAAAAAAGGAGTTTTTATGTCAGAGAAATTTCGCTATGCAATTATGGGAGCCAGTGATATAGCAAACAAATTTTGTAACGCAGTAAGTTTTATTCCGGAAGCAGAGATTGTTGCCGTTGCAAACCGAACTTTTTCAAAGGCTAAAGACTTTGCAGAAAGAAACAAAATTCCTGCCGTTTATGATAATTTTGAAAAGATGATTCATGAAACTAGTCCTGATTGTGTATACATTGCAGTTACACAAAATGCACATAAACAATATATCGACTTATGTATAAAAAATCATATCAATGTACTTTGTGAAAAAGCAATGTATTTGAATTCTAAAGATGCCTTGGACGGATTTGCCAGAGGAAAATCAGCCGGCATTTTTATGATGGAAGCAATGTGGAGCCGTTTTCTTCCCCCAGTAGTAAAAGCAAAAGAGTGGGTAAAATCCGGGAAAATTGGTGATATGTGTTTAATAGATTTTGCTATCGGTTTTAACGCTCCAAGCCAACCAGGAAACCGGTTTTTTGAAAAAGCCAATGGTGGGAGCACAGCTTGGGATCTTTCTGTGTACGGTTATATGATGAGTGATTTTTTTACAGAAACAAAACCTGTAAGCATAAAGTGTGATGCCATTTACAATGAAGAAGGTGTTGATACAACAAACAATATTGCGTTGAATTATGGCAAAATAACGGCTTCTGTAAAAACGTCTTTTACAACAAGAATAAAAGAAGAAATGACTGTTTATGGGAATAAAGGACGCATAGTTATTCCGTCTCCTCATTTTGCAACTAAAGCAATTTTGTATGATAATGATTTTAATATTGTGGAAGAGTTCACAGATACAATAACTCCAAACGGTTTTTATTATGAAGCTAAAGAAGCCATGGAATGTGTAAAAGCCGGAAAACT
>JABUUX010000358.1 GCA_021442965.1 Treponema sp. | reverse complement strand
CCGCTTGTTGCAGTTGAATCATATCCGCTTGCACTAAGCCAGTCTTTTTCAAGTTCAATGTGTCCTTTTGCTTTAAGTTTTCCGGAAACTGTTTCCCATGCTACAGAGTTCTTTCCGCTTCCTTTGCCGTTCCAGAAGAATGGATGTACAAAAGTTTCAGGACGTTTTCCATCTACAACATCCTGCTTAAGTTCCATGTTCAGGATACACCATCCGTTACCCATTGGCTCTGTATCATCTTCCTGGCTGTCCCAGAAAATAAATCTGTAAGTATTTAGTCCGTCTTCACCTGTTGTGCTGTCGTAAGTTTCTGTTCCGCCGTTTACAGTCTTATTGTCAAAACTGATTTTTTTGTCATCAGCATCTTCATAAATCTTTCCTTCAGTTCCTGTATTAGCCGAAACATAAGTTTTTGCTTTGTATGTTGCTTTTACTGCATCATCTTTTGTAAGACGTTTGCCAGTTCCTGTTCCTACAGCTTTTGTGAATGAATAATAGAACGGTGTTGTACCGCCTACAAATTCCGGTTCCATTGTGAATTTATTTTTTATAGTCCAGTCTCTGCCAAGAGATTCAGTTTCATCACGTGTTACCAAATCCCATACGTCTTTACCCTGTGTTGTATCAATGTCACCGTATGAGTTCTTAAATGCGTAGAAAGTTGTTGTTTCTGTATCAGCGTCAACAGTACCGTCCAGATTCAAATCTGTTCCAAGTGTTACTGATGTAATTCTTGGCGCACTGTTTGAAACTTTTGTTTCAACACTTCCATGAACACTGTTTCCAGCCTTATCAAATACTACAACGTGAATTTCTATTGGTCCGTTAGGAATGTTCAAAGAGTTAAAAGCTGCATCCCATGTATAATCAAATCCGTTCTTTGAATAGCTTTCAACCATTCCGTCACCATCGTCACCTTTTATACTGCCGTCTGTATTTCGGCTTTCTCCTGTGTGGTCTACAACCATACCGTAAACAAATTTTGCTTCGGTGTAAGAGATATCTACTTCTTCAGCAAATGTTACTGTGATCTGATTTGCACTGTCCCGTGTGTAAGTTTGAATTACTTTATAGTTTCCTCCAATGAATACAGCACCGCCAGTTCTGATATAGTTTAAATCTCCAATACCTGTTGCATTAACTACTATTTTATGAAGGTCTGAAGAATCTCTTGTTACAGTTTTTGTAAGTACATAAAGCCCGTCCTGTTCTGTAAGGCCTGAACCTGTCAAATCTGTTCTGTTTTCAGTTCTTGAAATACCTGTATCTTCCATTACGTTGTAAAGTCTTGTACCAGAAGTACTGCTTACACGCTTAGCATAGTATATGGCTTTATCAAAACCAGACTGTGCTTCATTTACTTTGGAAGCAAGAGTTGTCCATCCGTTTGTGTTTTCTATAAATACTTCTCCACTGCTTTCATCCTTTCCAATCTTGCTGCTGTTATAAATTCCTCGCCACAATACCAGTTCTCCAGATGTTCCATCTTTGAAAACCGGAGGAGTATTATCAATATTGATTGTACACTCGGCATAAGTGCTCTTCTTATTTTCACCGTCATCATCAATAGCTTCAAGCTGAACTTTAACTATGGCTTGTGTTGTATCCAGCTTAAGTTTTATATCGTAACCGTCTGTAATAGAAGTAAGCTGGGAATCTGTATTTGTAATTGTTTCATCATCAGCAGCATAAGTAATCAATTCCTGATTCTGAGCCTTAACCTGATAAATTCCGTTAGAGTCTGTTACGTTTGTTTCAAGTCTCCAGTTACTTCCGTGAATATATTCTCCAGCAGTATACTTAACGTCCTGAATCTTTGTTGTATATGTACTGTCGGAATACTGAACCAGTTTGAACTCATCAAATACCGGAGCTGTATTGTTTACAGAAACATGCAGTTCTGAGCTGAAGGCACTAAGGTGTGTTGTCGTATCTGTGTCTACAGCTCTTACCCTTATGTTCAGAGTTTTTTCTGCGTTTCCGTCTTTACCAATTTCCAGATTTGTTTCCAGTTTCTTTGCATCAAATTCGACATTCCAGCTCTGCTGTCCTGAAGCTTTTATACCCCATAAATCGTCAGGATATGTACCGTTTGTAATTTCACTTCCTGTAGAAATATTGTTAATTGTATAACCCTTTCCTTTGAGCCATGCCGCATCAGTTGCATTATATAAACCGTCGCCATTTATATCATACTGAACATAAACCGCCTTAACTCCAACATTATCTTCGGCAGTTCCAGAAAATCTTAATGTTCCACCAAGAACCACATAATCTTTGTTTCCTGCAGTTTTAGCATTGTGTACAGGATATGTAATTTGTACACGAGGTCTGGCAGCATCAGGATTATATTTAATTGTATTGCCCTTTATGATGCTTGTATTACCCATTTTGTCTGATACTTTAAACCAGACAGGAATGTTGTATACCTTTGAGCCTGATATTTCTTCGTAGCCTTCATAACCCGAAGTAATTTCTGCATTGCTTGTAGAAAGACTGTCTATTTCAAGTTTTAAAAGAACATCTGAAACTGTAAGATATCCATCATTCTTAATCCAAGTAACTGTATCTTCTGTTTCTGTTGTTTTAGGTATGCAATAATAAACTTCTGATGTATTAATTCCCGATCTTCCTGTATTTTCATCACTTATGTTCGCACTGAAAGAAACATTTCCTGTTACTTCTGCTGTCGGAGATGGAGAAGCATTTGTAATAGCAGAGTTCTCTTCGTTTGGTGGCAGATTGTCTGCAAATACTGTTACACTCTTTGTTGCAGGTTCTCCAGACTTATCTGCCACTTTGAAAGATACTGTAACCGCACCATTCATTTCTGTGAAATCAATTGTATCTGTGTATTTCCCAGTTCCTGCATTGTAAGAAATTTCTTTTGTATCTGTTACTGTTTTTCCGCTCGAATCAGTTCCGCTAACAGAATAACTCACCTTAAGTTCTGATTTTGCTGTTACGTTATCTTCTGCATCAACTTCTACATCTATTTCAGGTCTTAAAGTTCCTCCATAATAGTCACCCTGTGAAAGTTCATTTTTTGCATTTGCAGAATTGCGTGTTACTTTAATTGCTTTTATTACAGGAGCTGTAGAGTCAACAGAATATTCAACAGGATTTCCTACAACTTTACTGCCACCCAAAGTAGAAATCCTTGGTGTCTTTAATTTCT
Organism: Treponema sp.; assembly: GCA_021442965.1. Next base: position 360 of record JABUUX010000358.1, on the reverse strand, counting down.
GAGCGTCTATTGTTGTAACAGCAGAAATAAATGTTTCTCCTTCTGTATCTGTTACCTTAAACCAGATTTTCCAGTTTCCGTCAGCCGTTGCAGGTGTTCCAGTTTTTGGAATGCTGTAATTAAGTTTTGTTTGTGTGCCGTCTTTATCTGCGGCCTTCCAATCTGCATCTTCTGGTGCAGAAACATTATTTTTTGTTACCTGAATCTTGAAAGATGTAATACCGTCATCATCTGTAATAGTTCCAAGAATATCACCGTGACTTAATGTTGTTGGATTATCTTCATCTACTTCAATTGAAGTAAGCACAATCTGAGGGCGGTCAGTATTCTGGCTTACAAACAGTTTAACCGAAGCTGTTC
>JABUUX010000087.1 GCA_021442965.1 Treponema sp. | reverse complement strand
TATTCACTGGAAGCCCCGGGACATGCGCGGATTACTTCTTCAATTGAACTTGGGAAAATAATATTTCCTTTTACTTTTACCATATCATCACTGCGCCCCATAATCTGACTGATTCTAGGATATGAACAGGTATCCCCTTCTTTTTTGGGAAGGAAACTTGCTAAATCATGAGTGCGGAAACGGAATAAAGGAGCCCCTTCCTTAACCAAAGTTGTTAAAGTAATTTCACCGATTTCACCATCTTTTACAGGAAGGCCGGTAACAGGATCCAGAATTTCAACATAAATATAATCGTCAAAAATGCGCATTCCTTCTTCACCAGGTAAATTGATACCGATTCCAGGACCGTAACATTCTGTAAGCCCATAAATATCATAAAGTTCAATACCAAGTATAGACTCAATTCTCTGACGCATTTTTTCACCCCAGCGTTCAGAACCGATTACACCTTTTTTAAGACAGATTTTATCTTTAAGTCCGCGGGCTTCAACCTGTTCTGCCAAAAGAAGAGCATAACTTGATGTTGCACAGATTACTGTTGACTTCATATCCTGCATCATCTGGAGCTGTTTTTCAGTATTGCCAGGTCCCATAGGAACACACATAGCACCAAGTTTTTCACATCCTGCCTGAAACCCGATTCCCGCAGTCCATAACCCATACCCCGGTGTAACCTGAATACGGTCACGGTTTGTAATACCAGCCATTTCATAACATCGTGCAAACATGGTTGCCCAGTCTTCAACATCTTTTTTTGTATAAGGAATAATTACGGGAGTTCCTGTTGTTCCGCTTGAAGAATGAATACGAACAATTTCTTCTTCAGGAACTGCAGCAAGTCCTAAAGGGTAAGCATCACGTAAATCCTGCTTTGTGCAGAAAGGAAGTTTTTCAAAATCTTTCTGATTTTTTATATCTTCAGGATTAATGTCTTTAAATTTTTCTGTGTAAAAAGGATTTCCGAATTCCTTTACTCTTTTAATTTGGGCTCTAATCTGTTCAAGTTGTTTTTCTGTAAGCTGCATTTTAAAATATCCTCTAAAACATATGTTACTATTAATAGTAACATATGTTTTAGAGGAAGTCAATAATTATTATCTCAAAACAATTACAGAAAAACTGTTTTTAGGAAGATTGAATTTTCCGTCAAATGGTTTTTCTTCAGTTTCTTCAATCTTTACATTGAACATATTATCCAGACTGTTAAATGCAGTTTTTTCTTTTCCACCAATGAAAATCATTTTCTGAAAATGAAAATTGTATTTAGAATTCAAATCCAAATCTATATTCTCATCATTTGTATTAGCAATTTTTAAATAAACAGTTCCTGTTTTGGAATCAATTGTTGGATTATAAAAAATTCCTTTGGAATAAAAATCTTTATGTTCAGTTTTTGTATCCAAAGTAAAATCACCCGTGTAATTAGAATACATTTTTTGAACATAATAACTTGGAGTCCCATAAGATTTTTCATCATCAAACCAAATCATATCAGGAGACCACTGAGAATAACCCATTCTGGCAAATAGAGGTGCATAGCTTGCAAGAACTACTACATCAGCATTACGTTCAACACCTGTTAAAAATGCAGCTTCACTTACAGCCCCTTCCAGCGTATTCATATGAGGCCGGTTAAAAGTGCCTCCTTCTCCAGGATGAGCTGCATATTCACCGGCAAATACTTTTACACTTCTGTCATAGTTATCATAAAAATCAGGATGAGAAAGGAACCATTCTGGAGGCATATAATAATGCTCATCCACGGCATAAGCAAAAGATGGATTTGTTTTTGCATTAGTTCTTATAAAATCCCACGCTTTTACATAGTCTTCATTTGTTACACTAGTACCTGCAGAACCTATTAGTTTGATATTCGGATAAACAGAATGAATTTTACTTTCAAACATTTTATATCTTTCAAAAAATCTTGTATTTGGAGTATCCCATTGTTCATTCCCTATACCAACCATTTCCAAATTAAAAGGTTCAGGGTGCCCAAGAAGAGCTCGAATCTTTCCCCATTCAGAAGTTACAGGACCGTTAGCAAATTCTATTAAATCTACAGCACCCTGAAGATATTCCTTAAATTCTTCTGATTCAATGTCAACTGTTTCAAAACTCTGAAACTGACAGGCAAGACCAACGTTCAAAACAGGAAGCGGTTTACAATTCAGTTTTTCGCATAGAAGGAAAAACTCATAATACCCTATTCCATAAGTCTGATTATAGTAAGGATAATATTCAGGACCATCTTCCACTTTGTGTGGCTGCCATGTATGATGAACAGCCCAACGACTCCAGTTAGAAGTTCTTTTTTCCAGAGGTCTTAATGTTTTTTTAAAATCATAACGATTTAATAAAGTAGACCCTTCAATAATACATCCCCCTGGAAACCGTATAAACCCCGGATGAATTGCATCAAGTTTATCATAAAGATCTTTTCTAAAAATGCCGCATACTGCATCAGAAGGAATCATTGAAAAAAAGTCAAATTCCAAAACAGAAGGGTCACTTACTTCTACTGTGAATATTCCATGGCGTATGGATTCCTTAGCTTTAAGGACAGCATTATATTTAATCCATGGCTTTAGTTCTTCATCTGTATTTTTCTGAAGTTTTATTTCGACACTTCCATATTCTTTTCCGGTTAAATCTTTTACATAAATCCGAACATTATCTGCTTTTCCAACATTTCTACAATAAAAAGAAACATTGTATGTCATATCCTTTTGAAGAGTAATTCCATCGTACGCTTTATTTGTAAAACCGGCAAAATTTTCTTTTGAAGTAAAACGAAGGTAATGAGGATTTTCTTCTGCATAAGGACTGGCACTTACAATTCTTAAACTGGCATCCCCAAATTCTTTCCAACCATAAAGTCCTTCATATTCAGAAATCCAGTCCCCTTTAGAAATTCCAGGTTCAGATCGGAAAAATTCAAAATTCCGGTTTTCCAAAAGTTCAGCATATAGCCCGCCAACACATTCTCCGCAATGCTCATGGTGGGGAAGGGGTTCGGACGCTGGAACACCATTCCGATATTGCGCCTTACAATCATGGGCTCTTCTTTCAGCAGGTTGGCGTTGTTGAAGATGATTTCGCCCTCCACCAAGATGTTGGGGTAGATTTGGTGCATAAGGTTGATGGCGCGAAGCAGCGTGCTTTTTCCACATCCCGAAGGTCCCATGATGGCGGTTACCTTGTTGCGCTCTATGGAGGTGGTTACATCGGTAACAGCCCTCTTCGATGAGGTGTAGCTGACCGATAAATTTTTGATTTCAAGAATGTTATTTGTCATGATACGAATTTCTTTTCAATATGTTTTGCTAAAAAGTTTAAGCCGAGAACGAGTAACAGGAGGAACAGTGCCGCGCTCCAAACGAGTTCCTGTAGGTTTGCGTCGGTCCAAAATTCCCATATCATCAGCGGAACGGCACTCATCGGTTTGGTCATGTCCCAGCGAATGGCGGCACATCCCAAAGCGGTGAACATCAGCGGCGCGGTTTCGCCGATTACCCTCGATATGGCAAGCAATATACCGGTGAAGAC
>JABUUX010000224.1 GCA_021442965.1 Treponema sp. | reverse complement strand
CACGGAGACCGCGACCCGCACGACACTCCTCCACTTTGCAAAGACCCCCAGCAGGATTACGGCGGAGGTTACCTTTACACCGGCCGTCCGAATGAAATCTGGAGTTATGGAAAAAAAGCTCAGGATATTTTGGAATCCCAGATTAAACTGCGCCAGAGCCTTATTCCATACATTTCCAAACTTTCTAAGGAAGCCAGTAAAACAGGTGCTCCTGTAATGCGCGCTATGTTCTACGAATTCCCTGAAGACGAAAAATGCTGGGACCTTCGAGACCAATATATGTTCGGAGACGAATATCTTGTAGCTCCTGTTCTTAAGCCTGGAATAAAAACCCGTAAAGTTTATCTTCCAAAAGGAAAGTGGACAGATATCCGAGACGGAAAAGTTTACACTGGCGGTCAGACTGTAGAAGTTTCTACTCCAATTGAAAGTATTCCGGTTTTTAAAAAGAACTGAAAATAGGTAAAACCTTATATTTTATTTTTATAACCCCTTGATATAATTTAAGAATACGTTTGCTATTCTAAATTATTTTAAGGGGTTTTTTTATGGGAAAAGTACATGTTGTTACAGGCGGAGGAAGCGGAATAGGTAAAGCTGTGGCTGCCATGCTTTCTAAAGAAGATACTGTTATTATTACAGGAAGAAATCTTACCAAACTTGATAAAACTGCCGAAGAACTTAATGCTACAGGCTGCCACATTAAAACAACAACCTGTGACATTTCTAAACTGGAAGATGTAAAAAAACTTGCAGAATATGCTGCCTCTCTTGGAGAAGTTTCTAAAGTAATTAACTGCGCAGGTATTTCAGGTTCCATGGGTGACCGAGAAACTATTATCCGCATAAACGCTTTGGGAACAGTTTATATGAACCGCGAATTTTACAAAGTAATGAATGGCGGAGTCATTTGTGACGTTGCTTCTGATTCAGCACACCTCCTTCCAAATATTATGATGCCTAAAGAAAAAGATTACCGTTTAATACTGAAAGATGAAAATGCGTTCCTTAAAAAAATGCTCAAAAAATCTAAGGTTTTAAAAAACGAAAGCTATAATGCTCAGTTTGCTTATATGATGTCAAAAAGATTTGTCCAGTGGTATGCCCAAAACTGTGCTTACAAATACATGGATACAAAAGGAATCCGAGTATTTTCTGTAAGCCCTGGATTTGTAAAAACCCCTATGACAGAAAAAGAACAGGGTATTGCTTCAGAAACAATGCTCAGTTACTCAGGTCTTAAAAGGGGTGCAGAACCTGAAGAACTTGGTTTCCTAATTACAAGTCTTGTTGACGACCGCTGCGGTTACCTTGTTGGAACTGATGTCCTTTGTGACGGTGGCTGCATAAACAATGGATATTTTATTAAAAATTCCCGTGTAAAATATGACGGCCATTCTTCAAAGGAAAACTGGTAATGAATTCTTCCCTAAATACGTAGATCCTCTTTTTAATTTTCTATTTCATTTGAAAAAAAAACATCCGAGTAGTAGAATAAAAGTATAACAAAAAGAGGAAATACACATCTTATGGAATTGTTTCTACTAAAAAAGACTATATTTATTTTTTTGCTTTCGCTATGTGCTGCCGTTATTGTTTTTGCGCAGGAAGTTGTTTCTGTTACTGAACAAGAAGTTCTGGAGTTTATGAATCAGTACAATGTTACTATGTTCAGAAATCAGGAAAAACTTACACTTATGCATAAAAAGTACAAACTTTCAAAACTTGGTAAAGAGTCAGTAAACGGGGATATTCAGGGCTCTATGCGCTACGACGCACACATTAAAGGTTTTGGTGGAGAAGTAATTCTTGCCTTTAATGATTATCAGGATTTTGACGGCTGGATAATTAATGGCGAATCCAATGTTTACTCCCGAATGGATATGAACGGATATATGTTCGGGACTACAGAAGTTAGGGATGAAGAAGGAAATCTTTTTGCTACTGTTGAATATACTAACGTTAAAATTGTAAAAGGAAATGTTGGTGGTGGAACTTATGGAATTACGCTTTCAGGAAAAGAAACCTTCTGGCTTGAATGGGATAAACTTATTCAACCGACTATAAGAAACGATGAATAAATTTTATAGCTGAAATAAAAAAAGAGGATGTTCCAAAATTTGAACATCCTCTTTTTTTATGCCTTAGTTTTTATTGTACTATTCTTTAGCAGCCACCGCATCCGCCAGAACCGCAACCACCGCTTCCGCAGCCACCACCGGAACATCCACCTCCGCAAGAACCGCATCCACCCTGACGAGGATTCAGTTCTTCTTCAGTTGCATCACGTACTTCTAAAATTTCAATATCGAAATAAAGTGTTTTTCCTGCCAGTTCGTGATTTCCGTCCAATGTGATGGCTTCATCGGTTACTTTTATAGCCCTTACAACTTTTGGACCATATTCTGTAGTAACATAAAATGCCATTCCTACCTGAACATCTTCTGCATTTGTATCAAATTCTGACTTTGGAACATCAAAAACTTCAGCAGGATCGTAATCTCCGTACCCTTCTTCAGGAGTAACAACACAACTGAATTTGTCTCCCGGCTCCTTTCCTACAAGTTCTTTTTCAAGTCCTGGCACCAAAGCCCCAATCCCTGCAACAAAAGAAAGAGGTTCTTTTTCTACAGAAGAATCTACCAATTTCCCGTCTTTATCTTTTAATGTGTAATTAAGTGAAACATATTTTTTTTCTGAAATTTTCATGCTCTCCTCCTTGGGATTAGAATCCCCAGCCATCCATTTCTTCAGGACTTTTAGCATTGTCCTGTATTACTTCTGTTACTTCAGGACATGCGTCTTTTAAGTAACGTTCAATTCCCATTTTAAGTGTCATCAAAGCCATAGGACAACTTCCGCAAGCTCCAACAAGGTTCAGATGTACAGCATTATTTTCGTCAATGCAAACAAATTCCATATCACCTCCATCAGCCTGGAGCTGAGGACGAAACATTTCCATTGCTTCTTTTACAGTATCTTCCAATTTTGAATCTGCCATATTAACCTCTTTTTTTAATTGATTTTCCTTCTTTGTTTATAATGTACTAAAAATTTATAAAATTTTCTATAATTGCACTTACGTAGAATTAATATTTATATGAATAACAAAAAAATATTTCTCTTAATTTTTATACCATCTTTTCTTTCTCTTTTTTCCTGTACTAGTAAACCGGATACCAGTCAGCCTGACTTTCATGTTATTCCCAACAGTTTTTCCTGGGAATATAACAGTAACGGAATATATACTTCGGACGTTTATTTACCCGAAATCCCATTAATTTATCATCTTGTAAAAATTGATTTATCATCTGATTATTTTGAAATTTGTGCTTACAATGCAAATACAAACAATCATAAAGGACTCAGTATTAGTGATTTTAGTAAAAATTCTCTTGTTGCCTTCAATACTATACCTTTTACAGCTTCTTCTCTATACCATATTTTTCCAAACTCAAGATTTGTAAAATTTAAGACTCTTGGTATTCACAAAGAAAATGACATGTTATTTTCAAATCCGTTACCCAGATATTCAGTCTTATTATTTTTTAAAA
>JABUUX010000243.1 GCA_021442965.1 Treponema sp. | reverse complement strand
TCAATTCCAAGCGATTCCAAAAGCGAACAGTACAAAATTGAAAGGTCGTCACAGTCACCCGCTTTGAATTTCAAAGTCTGGTGAGGGAACTGCAAAAAGTCAATCGATGTTGTACCTACGTTTGCGCTGTACGAACTTGAAGGGTCAATAACGTATCCCATGCCGTATTCAGTAAGTGCTCCAAAAAGAGCCTTTGCAAGCTGGTAATTTTCATTTTCATTTTCTTTCATGAACGGGCGAACAGACGAAGCTACATACTTTGCAAACTCAACTGCAACAGAATTATTCTTACTTACAAAAACTGCGGCACGGCGATCATCATCCCAGCTCATAGCGTTAGGATTATATACCGGAATATTTACAGAATTTTCCACTTTGAAGCGTTTTCCAAGTCTGTTGTATTCCACGATAATGCTTGCCGTAGTATTCGTCATATCCTGGTTTGAAAGGATTGTCGGATTAAAAATAGCTTTGAGTTCTACTGTATCCGATTTACCGGGACGGAGTTTATCGATAGAACCACAGAGAGTTGCCTTGTTCATAAACTGTTCCATGTAAAAATATACTTTAACATTTGTTATTTCATCCGCTTCAAAATTTTCTATAACGGCTGTACCAAAACTGTTTTCTGCATACCAGGAATAAAGTGAAGGAAAAACTGGTTCCAAAGAAGACAAGTCGCCAGAAACATTCTGTTCAGAAGCCAAAAACTCTGTCAAATTAAACGAAACACCCGCTGTAATTGGAAGATAATTAATTGGAAAATCTTTATGTATATAAGAGCCAAACCCTGTACCCACACCCACATTAAGGGATGGTGCAAAACTGTATCTTACAGAAATCTTTACACCGGCATCAAAACCACTGAAAGCCAGAGTCCCGTGTGTAGAGCTGTAAACTCCAGCATAAACATCACCATTAAGTGACAAGGCTCCTGTTAGTGGAATACGAGCTCCAGCGCCAATATTTGCAGAAAGTACATTGAATGAATCCAATAAGTTTTTTTCTACCGAAAAGCTGTGATATTCGGCTTGGGCTAGAAATCCTACATGCTTAAAAGGTCTTAACTCCAATCCCAAAGCACCACCAAAACCCATATCGATTTTTCCCATTGTATTTTTTTGATCCTCGCCTTGAAGAGGTAAATCAAAAGAAAAATCACCATTTACAATAAACTGAAGTTTTGCCCGTTCCTGAGAAAAAGCCGGAACTACTGGAAGCAAATAAAGAACAAGTGCAAACAGAAGTGATAATTTAATTATAAATTTATTTTTCATTTGCTATACGTTCCAGTCCTTTTTGAGCTGTTTTATTGTCCTTGTTAATTTCAAGAACTTTTTCATACCATTTCTTTGCAGAAGCAGAATCTTTCATTAGCATATACACATTTGCAAGATTATTCATAGAAGAAATATTTTCTTTTTCTGCCATAGGTTTAAATGTAGTAACAGCAGATTTATAATCGGCACAGCGAACATAAAGAAGACCGAGTGCATTTTTGTCTTCGTCTGTTGCGTTTCCGGAAGAAACGAGAGTTTCGTATGCCTTAATCTTAGGCTTCAAGTTTTCTGCTGTAAATGTATCAAGTTCTTTTTTTGCTTTTGCAGAAAGTGCCTGTGCTGTCGGTTTAACGATATTTCGTTTTCCGCTCAAGCCAAGTGGAGGATAAACTTCCCATGCATCTTCCACGATTACGCATTCAATATCACCTGTTTCAATTCCGGCGTTAATCTGTTTTACGGCTTCTTTCCACGAAGCGTTGAAACCTTTTCCGATTGTGTTCATTGAAAGTGGAAGATAATATGAATCATTCAATAAAAGAAGCTGGTCGATATCGTCAAAAATAGCAGAAGCTCCTTTTTCGGTAAGTGCAAGATTTGCACCTACAATAAAATCATTTTCAAGAGGAATAAGAACTGCCCCTACAGATACGGCTTCCAGAAGAGACGCAAACACGATGCCAAGTTCATCACTGTCACCGGTCATATAAGTAAGAGTCTGGAACGGATACTGAATGTAATCATTATTTTCGTAATCGAGATGACTTTGAGCATAAGGAGTGGCTTTGTCTGTAACGCGTGAAATACCAAGACTGTTAAAAAATTCTGTCATGTAAATTGCAGTCTGAAGATTTGAAGAAAGACCTGAACGGAGGTTTGCTTTTGCTTCGGCACCGGCAAATTTGGAAAGGTCAAGAATTGTTTCATCGCTAGGGCTTATAAATGCGGCAAGACTGCTTGGGTCAACCCAGCACATAGCATTGCGGTTGTAAGTGGAAACCAGAACCGATGCCGTTGTAGTCATCTTGGTGCCCATCAGTTCATAAGTGATTGTAATTTCGCCCGGGAAACTTCCGTCATCTGCAAATTTTGAAAGCTCTTTACTGAAGTCACCTTTGAGCGGGATATTGCAGACCTGACCTTTACGGATTTTCTTTACACTTCCACAAAGATAATTTGAAGCAGTGTAAGGAGATGCCTTGAAGTAAACTTTTACATTTTTAATTTCTGCATCTTCTGCATTTTTTACAGCAACAATTCCGAATTCTGCATCTTTATAAACATTCATATAAAGAGGATAAATTGGAGCATCCTGTTCAATGGAAGCCTCTACGTGCATTTCTGGTTTTTCGGAACTGAAGGTATATCGGAACATAATGCCCACATCAATTCCCGACATAAACGGAGAAAAACCGTTGTCAAAATCGTGCCCGTCAAAAAAATTAACTGTGTAACCTGCCCTGGCTCCTAAAGCAAGATTTGAAGTAAGGCGGTAATTTGCATTTCCTTCTATTCTAACAAAAGGATTACAAACATTAAGTTTTCCGGCTTCACGCCCCGTAGCGTAGCCTGAACCAGAAGAAGAAACTTCTCCGGCATAATCGTAACTTGCAAAATGGATACCGGCTGCTGCATTTACACCAAAACCAATGCGGCCAAAAGGATACCAGTAAGCACCCACATTTACTCCAGGTGCAAAATCCAGCACATATGATGGCTGCCCGTCTTTTATAATGTAATCTACACCGAATTCAGGACCTACGGTAAACATATCCATAAAATGAAAATTAAAACCGACATCAGCACCGACTGCAGGACCTTTTAAAGTTTCAGTACAATTTCCAGAAAGAATAATAACACCCGGATTCAGATTAAAACTGAAATCAAGTGCAAAAGCCGAAACCGCCATCACAGCGGCCGCAAAAAATGACAATACTTTTTTCATTGCCCTCTCCTGTTATGTCTATTTGTCACGGTAATGAGAACCGCACTGTGCAATTTTCATTACTCCGTTTTCTATTTTGTATACAATTCTGTTCACATTATCAATCCGCCGGCTCCAGTAACCTGAAAGATTTTCCTTCAAAGGTTCAGGTTTTCCGATTCCGTCATAGCCATTCCGTTCAATATCTTTTAAAAGCTGCTGGATTCGTCTCAGTGTTTTTTTATCCTGATTAGTCCAATAAACAAAGTCTTCCCAGGCTTCGTCTGACCAGCACTTTTCCATCAGCCCTGCACTCCGTCAACGTCATGGACAGTTCCGCCACCGTTTTCAAGCTGGGAAAT
>JABUUX010000102.1 GCA_021442965.1 Treponema sp. | reverse complement strand
GAACAGCTTCGGTTAAACTGTTTGTAAGCCAGAATACTGACCGCCCTCAGATTGTGCTTGAAAGCATTGATGTATCAGGCAATACAACACTGAACCACGGAAACATCAAAGGAACTATAAAAGATGATGACGGCGATGTAAAATCATTTGAAATACAGATTACCGGAGATACCTCAACTTCTACAGCTGATGATAAATGGGTAAAAGCCGATAAATCTGCAACAAGTGCTGCAACATCAACAAAACTTGATTTTGAAATTCCAAAGGATTCAAATGATAAGCAGGACGGAAACTACAGAATTTGGTTTAAAGTAACTGACGGTGGAAACGGTACATTTATTTCAAGTGTTAAATTAACCGAAACAGAGCCAAAAGAAGAAAGAGAGCCTACGAGCCTTGAATTACTTGCAATGCCAAGAGTTTCTACTTTAGGGGCTCCGGATACAGAAAAAGGAACACCGGTTAAATACACGGTTGACTCAGAACCTGCTGAAATTAAAAAAGTTTGGGTAACTCGTAAAAAAGCAGACGGCTCAGAAAATGAAAGGGTTGAGCTTGCTCAGAATGATTATTACGGAGGAAAGTTAAGACCTTCTGTAATAATAGAAGTTGATGCAGAAGATACAGTAACGCCTAAATCTGAGCTTACAGTAAAATATTCTGTAAATGGTACAGATAAAGGTAAAATTAATTACACTAACGGAAAGTTTACAGACACTATTGATTTCAGCTCGCTTAACGGAACTGTTACTTTACTCTTTAGTGCTGCAGATAAAACCGGAAGTCCAAATACAAAATCATTTACTGTATGGGCAGATAATACAGCTCCAAATGCTAATGGAAAAGCCATTACAAATCTGAGCCCTGCTTCTGACACAGAAGTAACAGGAACTATTTCTATCAGTGCAAACGTAAATGACAGCGGTTCTACAGGAAGTTCAGGTGTAGATGCAGCATCTGTAAAATACTTTATTCCAAAGTATTCCGAAAAGACACAGCCTGCAACAGACTCTGCATGGGAAGCTTTATCATGGTCACAGGAAGGTCTTACTGTTTCTGAAGTTCTTTTGCAACTTGATATTTCGGATCTTTCAAAGTCTGATGCAACTATTGCAGACGGATACGAAGGCTACGAAATTGCTTCAGGTCAGAAAGTATACCAGATTCCGGTATGGTTCAGAATTGCAGACAAGATGGGAAATGTAAGTTACGTTTCTTCAAACAGCATTAAATATAATCCTGATGCGGCAAGACCTCATGTAAAAATCACTTATCCAAAACATAATGCAACAACAGACGGCGGAAAAGATTATGTTGTTATGGGCGGTGAACTTAGAATTGCAGGAACAGCCGAAGATAATGTAGGTATTCAGGCGGTTTACGTTCAGTATGATATAAATGGAGATGGAAAATACAACAAGAAAGATACAGACTGGCTTACTTCAAACGGTTACACAGTTGTAAATCCTGTATTCGGCACAACACCAGATGTACTTGATGAAACAGGCAGCTTTAATAATTGGGGTGTAAAAGTTTCTGGACAGCAGAGCTGGAACACAACGTTTGATTCATCAAAGCTTCCTTCGGACACTACAGCTGCGGGTTATTACAGTCTGGAAATTGGAAATGAAAATAACACAGACAACAAAACTTTGAACATAAGAGTTCTGGCTGTAGATACAGATGATACAACTCATGTAAGTGCATTCAGCGATGAACTTCATATTTCTGTAAACAATTCTGTTCCAGCCTTTACTTTGCCTGATTTGGTACAGTACTCTGATAATACCTATACATCAGAAATTCAGAGAAAAACATACGACGAAAACATTTACATAAGCGGAAATAACTGGAGGCTTGAAACAAAAGTTACCGATGATGACGGAATATCTCAGATTAAGAACGGAACAACGAATTTAATAAATGGTGGTACAGTTGATTCTCAGCTAAAAGCAATTACAAACGGATATGAAATCAAACTTATACTTGATACAACCCAGCAGGTAATAAATGTAAATCTTACTGCCACAGACAATGACAGCGGAACCAAAAAGGATTCTAATGCCGAATATGTAGTAAAAATTGACAACACAGCTCCTGAATTTAAGGACGGAACCGGGGTAACAGACCTTGTTTTGTGGCAGGGTATGTATAAAGGAAGTAAGATTGACAGTAATGCAGAAGTTGCTAACTCAAACGGCTGGACAACACTTGCTTCTAAACTGAGTGAATCTCAGTCAGGTTTTGATAAAGTGATTTTCTACGCAAAACGTGTAGGTGCAACTTCGGGAACAAGACTTTACAACCTTATGGAAGACTGCGGCCAGTTCAGAGACCAGAACCGTACAAATGTTACAGATTTAACATATAAGAGTGACGTAGGACTTTATGTTCTTAGTAAAACCGGAGTTACCCGACCTGACGAATATACAGTACAAATTAGTGAAACAGGCATTGGTAACAACAAGAATATCCGTATGGGTGGAGCAGTGTTCTTTGGCGGAAACTACAAGCTGATTTCAGAATATATACGAAACAGTGATGATAAAATTACTGTAAAAGTAGAAGAAGCAGTTCCAGAAACTTACACTTCAATTGATTTTGTATACGGTATGGTTGTAAATAACCAGGGTGAAAGCCGTAACGACGACGGAAGCGTTAAGGGTGACGACGGTGACGGCATGGTAGAAAGCTGGACAAAGAGTGGAAACGATTACACATGGGATGCTGCGTTCAATTCTCTTTACATTCCTAACGGACCGATTGAAATTCACGCGGTTGCTTTTGATAAAGCCGGAAACTACAGACACGGTTCTGTTAGTACAAAAATTGCAAACAGCGCCCCAAGAATTACATCAGTAACACTTGGAACAGATTTGAACTTTGACGATACTGTTTCTGACAGTGAAAAGACAACTTTCTACGCAATAAAAAATAGTTACGGAGACATAGACACAACTGAAGGTAAAGATGTTTGGGATCTTGTAACTCGTAACGAAACCGAATCAATCGGCAGAGACTGGACTATGAAAAATGGCCTTACAATTGAGCCGGAATTTGTAGGCGGTACAACACCGTTCTATTATTCATTCACAAAAACTGTAGGAACGGCAGCAGGCTCAAGGCTTACAAAGGACAATGCCATAAAAGCAAATTATTCAAGTTTGTCTTCTGCAACCGGACACACAGGTTCTACAGGTAAGTTCTTTACATCATCAAGTGATAAATTACTTGAATTTGATAACACATTACTCAATACCGCAACCGGTGAATACGACAAAGCATCAAATGTTGACGGAATAAACACTTACAGCATTATTTTCTGGGACAGCCAGGAAGATGACTCCGACCCAATGGGTAACGGATGGTGTATTCTGAACATGGAACTTAAGCAGGATTTAGTAGATTCGGAACGCCCGCATGCCTTTGTTCATCCATTCTTCTGGAACGGCAAGGGAAGCGGAAAGAACTCTGTAACATGGGCAACAAATTCTACAACAAGTAAGAGTGAACCAAAGGGACATATTGAACTTGAAAAAGACTGGCTTAGTGCAAGCGGATATGATTCAACTGCAACAAGCGG
>JABUUX010000458.1 GCA_021442965.1 Treponema sp. | reverse complement strand
ACGAATGATGAAAAGTACATGTTCGCAGAAGAACGGCGTTTGTTTTACGTTGCGATTACAAGAACCAGAAACAGAACATTTGTTCTTACAGACAATAAAGCTCCGTCAATTTTTATGAGAGAGTTCAGTGAATCAAAACGGGTTTGCTTTGTTTCAATTCATTTCAATAACAGCGAATCAAAAGCCAAGTGTCCTCGTTGCAAGACAGGAGATTTGTTGAAAGTAGTGCATGAAGGAAACAGTTTTATCGGCTGTTCAAATTTCCCAAAATGCCGGTACACCTTGAATAATACATCAATTTTATCAAGTCCAAAGCAGTGTCCAAGTTGTGGAGGTTTTCTTGTAAAACGAAAAGGGGCGAGAAATCACTGGTTTGTAGGCTGTACCAATTATCCTTATTGCGAGCATACAGAACAGATTGAAAAGGACAATAATCCGTCTCTCTAAAAAGTCATAAAATAATGACATTTATTCAACATTTTTTCAAAATCTGTGGTATAATATATAAATTAGAGAAAACTAACCATGGACGCAAATTACAAAAAACTTTGGAAGATCCTTATAGATAAGGACATGAAAAAAACAGATTTGATAACTGTCGCTGATATTAACAGAAATATCCTTGCAAAGATGGGCAAGGGGGAATTGATTTCAATGACCAGTCTGAAAAAGATTTGTGTGGCACTGGACTGTGATGTCGGCGATATTGTGGTGCTGAATGAAGAAGTGAGTGAGAAGTAGGTTATTGTTGTATGGCTATGCAGGAAGAAATCAAAATCATAGATAATGTAAATTCAACATTAGCTTCTGATTTAAAAACTATAATAACCCCAAATTCAAAGTTGCAGATTGCGGCTGCCTGTTTTTCTATTTATGCATATCAGGAATTGAAGGATCAGCTCAAAGATATCTCTGAACTTCAGTTTATTTTTACATCTCCGACTTTTACTACAGAAAAGACTTCAAAAAAAGAAAAGCGTGAATTTTATATTCCAAAACTTTCCCGTGAAAAGGGGCTTTACGGAACAGAATTTGAAATTAAACTCCGCAATGAAATGAGCCAGAAGGCAATTGCACGTGAGTGTGCTGACTGGATAAAAGATAAAGTAACCTTTAAGTCAAATGTGACAGACAAAGTTATGAACGGATTTATGAACGTTCTAACGCCAGAAGAGCAGTTTACTTATATTCCGGTAAATGAATTTACAACAGTTGATCTTGGTACAGAACAGGGAAATTATGCATACAATTTTAAGCAGAGATTCAAGGCTCCTGTAAGCCAGAACTATCTGCAGACATTCGATACTCTTTGGAATGATAAAGAAAAGCTTCAAGATGTAACTGAAAAAGTTTTGGATAATATTACATCGGTATATAACGAGAATGCACCTGAATTTATTTATTTTCTTACACTGTATAATATTTTCAATGAGTTTTTGGAAGATATTTCAGAAGACGTATTACCGAACGAGGCAACAGGATTCAAGAACAGTGTAATCTGGAATAAACTTTTTAATTTCCAGAAAGATGCAGCTCGGGCCATTATCAATAAACTTGAAAAATACAATGGCTGTATTCTTGCGGACAGTGTAGGTCTTGGAAAGACATTTACGGCTTTGGCGGTTATAAAATATTATGAGACACGAAATAAAAATGTCCTTGTTCTGTGTCCAAAAAAACTTTCAGATAACTGGAATACTTATCGCGACAATTATTCCAATAATCCGCTTGTGGAAGACAGGCTTAATTACAAAGTTCTGTATCACACAGATATCGGGCGGGATAAAGGGTTTTCAAATGGAACTGATTTAGGAAGGCTCCGTTGGGATACGTATGACCTTATCGTAATTGATGAAAGTCATAATTTTCGTAATGGCGGAAAACTTGATCCGGAAGAAGATGAAAAACTAAACCGATATGCGATTCTTTTGAAAGATGTAATTCGTCGTGGAGTGCACACGAAAGTATTAATGCTTTCTGCAACCCCTGTGAACAACAGGTTTAATGATCTTAAAAACCAGTTAAGACTTGCCTATGAAGGTAATAGTGTAAATCTTGATGAAAAGCTGAATACAACACATACGATAGACGATATTTTCCGCCAGGCTCAGACTGCCTTTAATACGTGGAGTAAATGGAGCCCTGAAGAGCGGACAACTGCAAATTTGTTGAAAATGCTTGATTTTGATTTCTTTGAAGTTCTGGACAGCGTTACTATTGCCCGCAGTCGAAAGCACATTGAAAAATATTATGATACTTCAAGTATTGGAAAATTCCCGACACGAAGAAAGCCTGTTTCTTTAAGACCTAATCTTACGGATTTAGCCGGGGCAATTGGATATAACCAGATTTTTGAAGAACTTGTAAAACTAAATCTTGATATTTATCGTCCAAGCCATTATATCCTTCCAAGTAAAATGGACAAATACGAAGCCTTGTTTCAGGATAATAAAGTAAACATTGGTTTTACTCAGGCAAACCGAGAAATTGGTATCCGCCGCCTTATGGCAATCAATCTGATGAAGCGAATGGAAAGTTCAATTTATTCATTTAATTTGACTTTGCAAAGAATAAAGGAACTTATTGGAGAGACTATTACAAAAATCAATTTATATGAGCAGAATAAAAATTCAGGCGGATTTGATTTTGACGAGTTTACAGACGAAGATGAATACGACGCAGATGATGCAAACTCAGATCTTTTTTCATTTGGAACAAGAGCTGTAAGAATTAGCCTGGAAGATATGGATTATGTTTCTTGGAGAAAACGACTGGAAGAAGATGAGGAAGTTTTGGAACTTTTGATTCTTTTGGTCAAAGACATTACTCCAGAACATGACCTCAAACTTCAGGAACTTCTGAATGTAATAAAAGCAAAGATAGAAAATCCGATTAATGAAGGAAATAAGAAAATCATAATTTTCAGTGCCTTTGCTGATACTGCATTCTATCTTTATGACAATGTAAGCGAATACGTAAAAAATAATTTTGGGCTTGATACAGCCATTATTACAGGAACTGCAAACGGAAAATGCACGGCAAAACTTACCCGTAACGACCTTACAACAATTTTGACGTGTTTTTCTCCGGTTTCAAAAGATAAAGAACTTGTAATGCCAAATGAAAAGGCAACTATTGATATTCTTATAGCAACTGACTGTATCAGCGAAGGACAGAACCTGCAGGACTGTGATTACCTTGTGAACTACGACATTCACTGGAACCCTGTCCGTATTATTCAGCGTTTTGGAAGAATTGACCGTATTGGAAGTAAGAATAAAGAAATCCAGCTTGTAAACTTTTGGCCGAACATCACTTTGGATGAATATATCAACTTAAAAAGCAAAGTTGAAACCCGCATGAAAATTGTTGATATGACCGCAACTGGTGATGACAATATTCTTAGTGATGAAGAAAAACAGGATCTTGAATATCGAAAAGCCCAGCTCCAGAAACTTCAGGAAGAAGTGTGCGATATGGAGGACATGACAGAAGGGATTTCCATTATGGATTTGGGGCTTAATGAATTCCGACTGGATCTTTTGGATTATGTAAAAGAGCACGGTGATTTGGAATCAAGCCCGTTTGGTCTTCATGCAGTAGT
>JABUUX010000246.1 GCA_021442965.1 Treponema sp. | reverse complement strand
TTTTATGCCAGAAAAATTGTTCCGTTTGCTTTTCCGCTTACCAGATTATCCAGAATATTTTCCTGTGATCCATTTGCCAAAAGAAGCGGTATACCATAACTGGTAGTTTTTTCTGCTGCCTGAATTTTTGTTTCTATTCCGCCAGTTCCAAAAGCATTTGTGTTTCCAATTGTTATTCCTGCGCGTAAAGCCGGAATATCGCTCACAGTTTCTATAAGACGGGCTTCAGGATTTGTTTTCGGGTTATCGGTATAAATTCCGTCAATGTCACTGAAAAGAATCAGAAGATCAGCACTCCACAAAATAGAAGTAAGAGCCGAAAGGTTATCGTTATCACCAATGGCAAATTCATCAGTAGAAACAGAGTCGTTCTCGTTAATAATCGGGACAACACCTTCATCTACCAAAGTAAACAAAGTATTTCTAATATTGAGCGAGCGATGATCATTTTCAAAATCTTCTTTTGTAAACAGAAGTTGCCCTATATGAAGATCCTGTTCGGAAAAGGCTTTTCTCCACTGGCTCATAAGTTCTACCTGACCTATAGCACAAAGAGCCTGCCGGAAATGGACATCCTTTTTTCTAGCCCATTCTTTAAGTGTTGAAACGCCAGAAACCTGTGCTCCTGAAGAAACAAGAACAACCTGTTTTCCCATATTGATTAAGTTTTTACACTGACGGGCAAAACTCTGCATAAATTCGGTATTCTGTGTACCATCTGCTTTGGCCAGTGTGTTGCTGCCAATTTTAATTACAATCTTTCTGGAAGATTTAAGAATTTTTGAAATGTTAATACTGTTTGATTCTGATAAGCTCATAATAAAAGTTTATCATATTTACCCGTGAGTTTCAAAACAACATTAGAAATATAATTTTATAGGCGGTTTTTATCCCATAAAGAACAATTAAAAAGTGAATAAAGAATCAAGGTTTACAAATTGGAAGCCTTTTGATTGCACCAATTCAATCACTGCTTCAAGATTTTTAGCAGCATCGGGCATTCTGTCATGCATTAAAATGATTCCACCGGGAGAAAGATGTCGTTTTACTCTTTTAAGGATTTTATTTACAGGGTCGCCGTTTGTATCAAAAGTTCTGATACTCCAGCCAATTGTTTTAAGCCCCAGTTTCTTTGTAGCGTAAGCGATTCTTGGATTTGTTATACCGCATGGAGGTCTGAATAATACAGATCGTTTACCGCATGCACGTTCAAAAGAATCATTGCAGTCCAGCAAATCTTTTACAATTCTTTTTCTTCTAAAAAAAGGAATTGCAAGAGTGTGAAAAAAAGTATGAATACCAATTATGTGACCTTCATTAACTATGCGTTTAACAATTTCAGGGGAGTCATTGATTTTTTTTCCTATGCAGAAAAATGTGGCCTTAATATTATGTTTTTTCAGAACATCCAGAACTTCAGGCGTGTGTACTGAATCTGGTCCGTCGTCAAAAGTAAGGCAAACAATATTATCATCTGCAACAGAACGGCAGTATGCTTTAGTGTAGATTTGCGAACCAATGTAACCTGAGGCATAGCCAAGGAATGCAATAATACCAAACAAAATCCCAAAGATAATGCCAATTATCAGCCAGAAGTGACCTTCAATTGTTGCAATAACAAAGCCAAGCATTTTACCTTACCTGCCCATCACCTTCTATCAAGTATTTTGTAGTTGTAAGAACTTTTATACCCATAGGACCTCTGGCATGTAGTTTTTGAGTGCTGATTCCAATTTCTGCCCCAAAACCGAATTCCCCGCCGTCTGTAAATCTTGTAGAAGCATTTACATAAACACAGGCTGCATCAACTTTCGTTTGAAAAAGTCTTGCAGATGCACGGTCGTTAGTAATAATTGATTCAGAATGTTTTGAATTATGGGAATTGATAAAGCCTATAGCTTCTTCCACTGAATCTACACATTTTACTGCACATTCATAGTCTAAAAACTCAAAGCCAAAATCTTCTTCTTTTGCAGGAATTACAGACTCGCTGTGAACGGATTTGGAAAGGATTTGGTATGATTTTTCATCTGCATGGATTTTTACACGGGCATTAAAGCGTTCTGCCAGCATGGGAAGGAATGTGTCTGCAATTGTTTTGTTTACAACAATACATTCAAGAGCGTTGCAGACACCAGGCCTCTGGATTTTTCCGTTTTCCGCAATATTCACAGCCATTTCCAAATCAGCCGATTCATCTACATAAAGGTGGCAGATTCCAATACCTGTTTCTATTACAGGGATTTTTGCATTTCCTACAACTGTACTTATAAGACCTTTATTCCCGCGCGGAAGTACAAGGTCAATTTTTCCAACGGCTTTAATTATTTGTTCCACTTCATCGTGGTTTTCGCAAGGAGCCAGTTCTATAGCCTGAGGGATACCTGAATCGCAGGAAGCGAGCCCTTCTTTTATAGCTTTTACAATTTCTCTGTTTGAGTTTATGGAAGACGATGAACTTCTAAGAAAAACTGAATTCCCGCTTTTATAGGCCAGACAGAATGCATCTACTGTAACATTAGGGCGGTTTTCGTAAATGATTGCAAGTACACCGAAAGGAACCCGTACCTGTCTTATAGACATTCCATTTGGAGTTTTCCAACCGCAAATTTCTTCGCCTACAGGATCCGTTTGCGCTATAACAAGATTTATGCTTTCAATTATTCCGTCCAAACGTTTATTATCAAGAGTAAGTCGGTCTATAAGGGATTCTGACATTCCGCTGGAGCGTGCCTTTTGTACGTCCAGTGCGTTAGCTTGGATAATAGAGTTCCTGTTTTTATTCAGGCTTTCAATTACCGATTTAAGTGATTTGTTTTTTTGAGCGGCAGTTTGCAGGGCCAGTTTTTCGGCTCCTGCACGAAGTCCCGCACATATATTATCCAGATTCATATGATTAGTAATTTGCCATGAAGTACATACCGATAAGAACTGCAAGCCTGTATTTTTCTTCTGCCCAGTCATTGTTCATAGGCAGATTTTCAATGTACCACCAGAAAATTCCGAATTCAGGATCAATTCTGAGGGAGTATTCCAGAAAGTCTTCTGACTTTGCCTGTTTTCCAAACATAAGGAAAACTGCATTGTCAATAAGTTCCAAAAAGAGCGGATAACGTTCAGCCCAAGTTTTGTCATTTTCTATAGAAAACTCATCAAGCTGATAAAGAAGTTTATCTTTAAGTGCTATGTCTGATTTTTCAACCCAAGTCTTCTGAATCAGAAGTGTAAGATTGTTCTTGAAACTCTGTGAAAGTTTTGTGGCATTTTCAGAATTAATTTTGGAAAACCCTGACTTAGAACCAAAAGCAACTGCAATTTTGTCAGCAGCTTTTTCATATTTTTCTGCTTTATCGATAAAGTTTTTAAGCTCTGAAACTGTATCTGCATCTAAAAAATCACTGATTAATTCGTTATCTCTTTCCATATTGTGATTATAGTAAAAGTTTATGCTTAAATATTCAAGTAATTGGAGATTTTTTTGGAGATTTAAAAAATATTTTTCGTGCTGTTGACATTTTTTTTTATTTTTAATATTATTTTATTCACTTGGTTGCTTAGCTCAGCTGGTAGAGCAATGGACTGTTAATCCATGTGTCGCAGGTTCA
>JABUUX010000225.1 GCA_021442965.1 Treponema sp. | reverse complement strand
CAGATGTACTTGAAAGAGCATTACATTCTTAATTCCATTCTTTCAGTTTTCCATATTCTGATGACAAACCTGCTTCCAATTTTTTACTATTCCTTTATCCACTCAATGGTCAGGAAAAATAAAAAAATCAGCAGCAAATTCTGGCTCACAATGTCCGCTATTGAACTGACAGAAGCTTTTTTTATTTCTACTTCACCGTTCACACATTTTATTTTTTATTACGACAAAACAGGTAATTATTTCCATTCCTTAGGCTTTGTAATTCTGTATGGAGTTGCAGCCTGTTTCCTTGTTGCAAGTATTATTGAAATAATACACTTCAGAAAAAAACTTCATCCTCTAAAAATAGTAACCGTATTTTTTTACACACTGTCACTTCTTACTGCAGCCCTTGTCCAGCTTTACTATCCGCGCCTTCAGATAACAAGTTTTGCATGTACTACGTCCTGCCTTATGGCTTTTTTAACACTGCAGAATCCAAGTTCGTTTTTTGACTCTTCTACAGGAACCTTGAATAAAATTGCATTCCGCGAAGTTCTGCTTTACAACAAAACTTCTATGCCGGGCTCTGCCGTAATTTTTAAACATACAAAGACAAACAAAATAAAAGATTTATTCGGAATAGAAGGACGATATTTTATTACCCGCCAGTTTTTGGAACAGGTAAAAGCTGTTTGTGAAGAAACTAAAATTTTCTATCTTTTCAACGATACCTATGTCCTGACTTTTCCTAACAAAAATGATGCCGAAGTTTACGGGCTTAAGATTAAAGAACTGATATCCAATCCACTAAAATTCCTAGCAAATCAAGAGTCTTCAAATTTTATTGAATATAAAATTTCCGGGCGCACAAATGTTTTAAATGATTTTGAAATGCTCACTCAAAGTGCCGACGGAAAAGTTGAATTCACTATAGATGAAAGTATTGCACTTATAAACAGTATAGCAGTAGCCATTCAGCCACATCATTTTACAATCATTGATGATTCAAAAATAAAAGAATTTCAGGAACAGATGAGGCTTCACAGGATTGTGGACAATGCTATTAAGAATGAATCGTTTGAAGTTTTTTTACAGCCAATTTATTCCATAAAAGAAAACGCTTTTGTAAGTGCTGAAGCCCTTATAAGACTCAAAGATGAAGACGGTACGTATATTCCGCCTCTTGCGTTTATTCCGGAAGCAGAAGCAAACGGTGATATCATTCAAATTAGTGACATAATGATTCAGAAAACCTGTGATTTTATTAACGAAACAAATCTTTTTGATAAAGGCATTCAGACTGTAAACATCAACCTTTCTATGATTCAATGCATGTACGAAGGAATTGTGGACCACATCTGCGAAATTTTAAACAGAAATAATATTTCTCCAACTCTTATCCGTTTTGAAATTACTGAATCTGTTGCAGCCCATGATGAAGCACTTTTTGCCCGACTTTTGGAAGAGATGACTGCTAAAGGAATTGAATATGCACTGGACGATTATGGAACAGGGTATTCAAATACATCATCTGTTTTGAGCCATAAATTCAGTGAAATTAAGTTCGATAAAAGTCTTATTGATTCAGCACTGGCCGGAAGTGGAAATGACAATGCACTTAAGTACTTGTTTGATATTACCAAAGAAAAAAATATGGTATCTCTTGCAGAAGGTGTTGAATCAAAAGAGGCTGTAGAATTACTTAAAAAAATTGGATGCGATTTAATTCAAGGGTTCTATTTTGCAGAACCTATGCCTGTAAATGAATTTAAGAAATTCTTAAGTGAAAACTTCTAACAGCCAGATTTTACTTTAAACTTTCTTCCAAAGCTCGTGCCAGCTGATCAGGGCAGCTTGTTCCCTTTCCGTTACAATCCGTTCCCTTAAGGCGGTCTATTACATCACGGATTTTCATACCCGCTACAAGTTTTGAAATACCGGTTGTGTTTCCATGACAGCCGCCTATAAATTCTACTGATTTTATTGTATCGCCTTCTGTTTCAATTTCTATTTTACGTGAACATGTTCCGTGTGTAATATATGTCATTTTACTTTCCTATTTGTTTGCAAGGTATGCTTTCCATGTAGTTTCAACCAGTGTATCTACATCAGAGAATTTTGGTTCCCAGCCCAAAGTTTCTTTTGCAAAATTATAGTTTGCATATAGGCAGGCAGGGTCTCCAGGTCTGCGTTCAACATTTTCTGAAGGAATTTCTTTTCCGGTTATTCGGCGGGAAGCATTCAATAGTTCCAAAACTGTTGTTCCGGTTTCTGTTCCAAGATTCACTTTAAGAGATTTATCATTCTTTGATATATAATCCAGTGCCATAACATGTGCCCGGGCTAAGTCTGTAACGTGAACGTAATCACGGATACAGGTTCCGTCACGAGTATCGTAATCATCCCCAAAAACTTTTAAGCCCGGTTTCATTCCCATTGCCACTTCCATAATGCGAGGAAGAAGATTTGCAGGATTCTGTTCAAGTCCTGTAATTTCACCTTCCGGATCATATCCTGCAGCATTGAAATAACGAAGGGCTGCAAAGCGGAATCCTTTAAGCTGGTCATACCAGTCCATAATCCGTTCAATTTCAAGCTTAGTAAAGCCGTAATAATTTTCGGGATTTTGAGGATGGTTTTCATCCATTGGCAGATACTGAGGTGAACCGAAAGTTGCAGCCGATGAAGAAAAAATCATTTTTTTACAGCCATATTTTAACGCCGCATTCATTATGTTGATTGTTCCTGTAAGATTGTTTACAGAATATTTTTCAGGATTGACCATGGATTCACCCGCGGCTTTGAATGCAGCCAGATGTACAAATCCATCAAATCCTTTTTCAAATGCTGCTTCTATTTCTGACGGAATAAGAATATCTCCGTGAATAAAATCATTCTGAGGAAAAAGATTTTGTCTGAGCCCTGATGATAAATTATCGAAAACAGTAACACTATGTCCTGCTTTCATCATTTCTTTTACAACATGCGACCCGATATAGCCGGCACCGCCAATAACCAATACTTTCATTTTAAATAAACCTCACTTATAAAGATCCGGTAACTTTTGATATGAGCGCCATGCGGGCATACATTCCGTATTTAACCTGCTTAAAATATGCGGCTCTAGGGTCTTCATCCACTTCGGGAAGGATTTCGTTTACGCGTGGAAGAGGATGCAGAACAATCATACGGTCTTTTGCTTTTTTCATTTTTTCTTTATCCAATATGTAACTGTCTTTAAGGCGGATATAATCCTGCTCGTTGAAAAATCTTTCCTTTTGAACACGAGTCATGTAAAGAATATCCAAGTCACCTATTACTGAATCAAGATTTTCGGCTGTGATATACTGAACCCCGGCAGGAGACAAAACATTCTGAACCAGATAGTCAGGAATTGTAAGTTCTTTTGGACTGATAAATACAAACTTATTATTCGGGTAACGAACCATGGCTTCTGTAAGAGAATGAACCGTACGTCCGAATTTAAGGTCGCCGCAAAATCCTATAGTCTGTCCTTCCACACTTCCTAAAAGTTGTCGGATAGTAAGAAGATCTGTAAGAGTTTGTGTTGGATGATAATGTCCACCATCCCCTGCATTAATTATAGGACAGGCTGAATATTTTGTTGC
>JABUUX010000253.1 GCA_021442965.1 Treponema sp. | reverse complement strand
GGCTGATTTTTACACTGAAGACATCTCTGTGCTTCAACTACAGCCTGTTCAGCAGTATAGCCCAGTGCAACTTCTGTCATCTGGCGGGCGCGAACTTTTGGTTCACCGCTAGGCATATCCATCTGAGGAATTGCCATACGGTCTTTATTTGTAAGTTCTTTTCCCTCAAATTTTTTCTGTTCTTCTACAGCAATGTTTCTTAATTCTTCAACTGTCTTATGTTCAGACATTTTTTTCTCCTAAAATTGTCAATTGTACATTGTCAATTTTCAATTATTTTAATCCTATATTGCACTTGTGTTTCTTTTCTTCTTCTTCAGATTTGAAGGACTTCATACGCATCATCATGTTGTCCCAGTCTACCTGGTGGGCGTCAAAGTCAGGACCGTCTACACAAACGAACTTTGTTTTTCCGCCAACGTTTACACGGCAACCACCGCACATACCTGTTCCGTCAATCATAATTGTGTTCAAAGAAACAGTTGTTTTAACGTTGTATTTTTTTGTTGTAGCGGCACAGAATTTCATCATGATTGGAGGTCCAATGGCGATAACTTCTGCTGGTGGAACATCGCTCTGGCAAAGGCGTTCAAGAGGAACTGTTGTAACACATTTTTCACCTTCTGAACCGTCGTCTGTACAGATTATTACTTCATCACAGATTGCTTTCATTTCATCAACAAAAATGAGCAGGTCTTTTGTGCGGGCACCTTCAATAAGGATTACTTTGTTTCCGGCTGCTTTAAGAGCCTGTACAATAGGATACAAAGGAGCTGTACCGAATCCACCGCCAACACAAACAACAGGGCGGTCATATTTTTCGATAACACTTGGAGTACCTAAAGGTCCCAGAACTCCACCAATGTAATCACCTTCGTTAAGCTGTGCAAGTTTCATAGTTGAGGCACCGATTGGCTGGAAAGCGATTGCTACCCATCCTTCTTCGGCGTTGGCATCGGCAATTGTAAGAGGGATACGTTCAGACATATCCTGATCAACCATTACAATTAAAAACTGTCCGGCTTTGCGGTTTTTAGCGATATCCGGAGCTTCAAACTTGATGTAGTAAACGGCTTCTGAAAGCTGTTTCTTTTCGATAATTTTATTCATACGAAAGTCCTTAAATATTTTTAAAGAGAGTATTTTATTTTACTTTATATATGGAAGAAATTCAAATGAAAATGACATTTTTTGAAAAAGTGTCAAAGAGAAGTTTTTGAACTTAAGTTTAAATTCATGATGAAAAAAACTTGAGATAAAAAACTACTCAAAAATGCTTCTGCATATAAAAAATGGAGCCTCCCGGCGCGACCCAGAAAGGTGCCGGGATTAATGGCTGATTTCAGAAACAGAATCTTTTTCAATTTTTTTAATTTTTTTGAAAAACCAGAAAATATAAGGAATAGCAGCAAGGGTGCTTAGTGCATCGGCAATTGTCTGAGTAAGTTCAACTCCAAGAATACCTATAAAATGTGGAAGTATTAGTATCACAGGGATAAAGAATATACCCTGACGGTTACATGAAAGAAAAGTTGCAGCTTTTACATGTCCCGTACTCTGCATAAGCATATTTGTTGTGATGATGATTGAATGGAATGGCATAAGGCAAAGCTGGGATTTTAAGGCTGTGGCTCCAACTTTTATTACAGCAGGATCATTTCGAATAGATTTTACAACTTCTGGTGCGAAAATCCAGATAACCGCAGAAAAAGCAAATAGTAAAAGAAAGCTCGAAATAACTGTGAAGCGGAATGCGTGGCGGACACGATCGTAACGTTTGGCACCGTAGTTGTATCCGCAGACTGGAGAGAACCCCTGACCAATTCCAATCATCACAGAAGCAATGAGCATAACAACTCTTGTAACAATAGCCATACCTGCAATAGCAGCATCATCTCCGAAATTTCCAGCGGCACGGTTCAAAAGAATTGTTGCAAAGCTTGAAAGTCCCTGACGGCAAAGAGAAGGGAATCCTGTACAAATCACAGTCCAAAGAACGGCAAATGCGCTGACAGCTATAACAGGATTTGCAGTTTCTGATTTTTCGTTTTTTTTAGTTTTGAAAATGTGAGAAGGGTTTAATGAACAGATTGTCTGTTTTCTTAGGAAAAAGGAAAGCAAAATCAGAAAACTTGTAATCTGGCACAGAAATGTTGCAATTGCGGCACCGCGGATTCCAAGACCAAATGTAAAGATAAAAATAGGGTCAAGGAAGATGTTTAGGATTCCGCCAGTACTTAATGCAATCATACTGGAAGTTGCTTTTCCTTCAGAACGTAAAATATTATTCAAAACGAAACTGGCACACATAAAAGGAGCGCCCAGAAAAATAAATGTTGAGTATTCAACAGCGAATGGAAGGATTGTTTCAGATGCTCCAACTAAGCGCATAAGACCGCTTTTAAAAATAAGGCAAAATAACGAAATAAAGAGTCCTACAAGAATAGCGGCAAAAAATGCGGTAGAAGCTATAAGACTTGCTTCTTTATCTTTTCGTTCGCCCAGTTTTCTGGAAATCAAACTGGCACTTCCCATTCCCAGAGTGAATCCGCACGCCTGGATTATATTCATTACAGGAAACATAATGCCTACGGCAGCACTTGCTTCTGTTCCCAGTTTGGAAACAAAGTAGGTATCAGCCATGTTATAGATGCCTGTAATAAGCATGGAAATAATAGTAGGAACTGCCAGTTTGGAAATAAGCTTCCAAACCGGAGTATTAATCATTTTATTAAACTGGGCGGCTTCCCGCGATTCTGTATTTTTTGTTTCTATCTTAGTTTCTGTCATAAAAATAATTATAATCGATATGAAACATCAAAAAAAAGGGGGAAACGCCTTATTATTTTACAAGATAAACTACACAGGAGTGCCCCGGGATTTTAGTTGTGCAAATTGTCTGTACATTTTGTTCAATTTTACAGGATTTTGTTGAATTTGTAGTCCAGACGGTAGAAACAGCATATTTTAGCGATTTGTCTGTACAATCGCAGTGATTCCATAGGTCTCTGACGCTTTTTGCTATACATTTTTCACATCCAAAGATATCTTTTACTGCTGTACAAATTTCACGTTCATCTTCGCTAATGTTGAACATGGCAACATAATATCCACCGTCTTTACATTCAGCTTTCCAGACAATTTCGTTCTCATCTCGGGAAACAAGTTCAGCCTGCTTTCCGTTTTTTTCCATAGCAAGAATTTCATCGTTTGTAATGAGATTTAAATTATCTGAGTTTATTTGCGGAAGGTCTGTTCCAATCATAAGCGGAGAGCGGAAAATACTCCATAGAGAAATCATGGTTCGGGTTTCTTCCAAAGTGAATTTACAATCCCAAGCTCCGTGCCCCCAGCCCCAGCCTAGTTTTCCAAGCGGGAGCATATCGCAGTCCGGCCAGTTTCCGTTTCCTGTGTGGCTTTGCCAGACTTCACAGCGTTCGAACATTGCCTTAAGAAGTTTCCAGTCATCCCAGAAATCATCTGTAATGCGCCACATATTTGCGTACTTTTTGTAGTGCCAGGATTTTTCTATTACAGCAGGTCCCGGGCTTAGTGAAAGAACCATAGGACGGCCGGAAGCTTCAATAGCACGGGAAATCATTTCAACTTCTTTTTCTGCTGAGTAAGGATT
>JABUUX010000205.1 GCA_021442965.1 Treponema sp. | reverse complement strand
CCAAGAGATACAGCTTTTCCGTATGACTGATTTCCAGAAGTATTTATACTTCCTCCATTAATTTCAGATGTTCCCAAAACTGTAAGCGACTGAACATTAACTGAATCATCATTTCCATCGCCAAATACTGCATTACCGTCAATTGAAAGAGGATATGAAGAACCCGTAATTTTTGAATTAAACATTACAGATTTTAGAACGGAGGATTCTTTTGCAGTAATAACAACTTCATTCAAAAGATTTACTGTTCCATTGTATTTTTGAGTTCCTTTTGTAGTAACTGTTTTAGAATGAACCTCAGAACTTCCGGTAACTTCCAGACTTTCTGTTTCAAGTTTGTCTGATACACTATCTCCAAGGATAAGATTTCCGCTTACTTTAAGACCAAGTCCTAATACATCTTCGTTGAAAATTACAGATGAAGGATTTTGAGTTGTTCCGGATATAAGTTCTGCAAATACAGTTCCAATAGTGACATCTCCGTCATAAGTTTGAGTTTCAAGTGTTGTAATTTTTCCACCATTAATTGTTGAAGTACCTTTTACGTAAAGTGCTTTAGTTTCTACGGTATCTCCACTACCAACTCCAAAAACTGCATTTCCATCTACAGTTAAGGCAAAGGAAGCTCCAGATATTTCATCACCAAAACTTACCGCCTGAAGCACATTTGAATTATCTTTGGCAGTAAGAAGTGTATCCTTTCCTAAAGTTACTTTTCCATCATACTGCTGAGTTCCATTTGTTGTTATTGTTCCACCGTTTACTTGTGTTGCACCAATTACATAAACGCTCTGACATGTAACTGTATCATCAAACTTAGCGTTTCCACCAATGATAAGATCTTTTACATTACCAAGCGTTGAATTAAATTCTGTGCTTCCACTACCAGATACCGAAAGATTTTCTGCAGTATTTTTTGAAGAAACCGCCCCACGGAAGAAAATATTATTTGAGCCTTCTGCAATTGTAAGGGCATTTTTATAAGTAAAGGTACTGTTTACAGTAAGATTTGAAGCAAGTGTAATTTTTGTGGATTCTGTTTCTACATCATTGAATGAAGAATTTTCTTTTACTGTAATATCTGTACCTGCAAATATTACTTTTCCAGTTCCCGAGTCAAAGCCAGAAGAAGAATCGTCAGACCAATTTCCTCTAACCGTTATATTATAACTTGCGGCATTTAATTTTCCGTTTACTCCAATACTAACAGAAGCCGCATTTATATCTTGTCCACAAGTAAATGAAGCTGATTGACCAGGACCTGAATTAAGAGCCGCACAATATATAACTCCTGTATTTTCAAGAGTTCCAGAAACAGCCGTAATATTTCCTATTTCATCAGAACCTGAAGTTCCAGGGATTCTTACATTTCCTGTGGTCTCAATGTTTGAGTTACTGTACAAAGCATCTGTAAACTTAAGAACATTTCCAGAAACAGTCGTTCCATTCAACTGAGATTTTGCTGTTATTTCCAAAGTTTTTACTAAAGCATCTTCTGCTCCAGTGTGAGTAAGAACTCCCGAAGAAATGCAAATTTTTTCGCTTCCGTTTCCGCTATAATCTTTAAACTTCAAGATTCTTCCAGAATTTATGTTTACAGTTCCCTTATTAGAAAGCGTTCCTGTTACCGTTAAATCTTTTGAATCTGTTACAGTAGAAGCATTTACGGTTAATGTTCCTTCATTTGTAAGATTAACAGTTTTTATTTCTGAAGCAGATGAACTTTCCGACTTAAGTTCACATGTATTTTCAACAATCAGATTAATGTAATCCCCAGCTTTTGAAATCCATTCTTTTGTAGAAGCATTGTTTCCGTAATACTCAACTGTTGAATTTTGTCCTCTTGAAACACTTCCAATATTTCCAAAGGATTCCTGCCCTTCCAGTCTAAGACGGCCATCAACAACAAGTGTTCCTGCTGTAAGCGACTGTCCGCCAAGATCCATCATTCCAGGTTTTGAAGAGGCATAAGCTATTTCAATTGTTCCTTTCAAAGCAGATGAATAATCCATATCAAGAGTATCTGCAAGTTTTGGATAATAATCACAGCCAGCAGGAATCAAAACATAAGCTCCCTTTCCAGGCACTGTAGAAGGAGTCCAGTTATTTTTGTCTGTCCAAAGATTTGTATGATTAGCACCAGTCCACTCATAATTATGAGATGGGAATATCCAGTCTGTATTATTTCCCAAATCTTTTGAATGCCATGCAGCGGCAGGTTTTGGAGTTCCTGTAAATACGGAATCCTGAATCTGTGCGTAATCAATAAAATGTTTGCTGTTATCATCACTCTGAACCGGGAAAGAAATTTTCCATTCACTTCCATTTTGTGATGAAAGAAGTTTTATTTCAGTTCCTGAATCACCAGTTACTTTTAATATTCCATTTACAGTCTGAACGGTACCGGCTGTAAATTTTACTTCCTGACTTTTTCCCGTAAACGAAAGATTCTGATATGTGTTATTTCCTGAAATTTGTATTTTGGCAGAGTCTGTTTCAAATTTTGTATCATAGAACGTACTTGAACCGCTAACGGTTACATAACTTCCTGTGAACTTCATAATTCCACTTGTTTGAGTAAATGATGTTCCGCTGTTAGTTGTAAAGTTTTGTGTTACAGTAATATCATTTGATGCAGAAACAGTTCCGTCAGAAACAAAATCAGCTTTGACAATAATGTTTCCACCTGTAATGTTTTTCTGGAAAGTTACTGTGATTCCAGAAAGCTCACAGGATGAAGCCCCGACAGTTACGTCATCTTTATAAACTTGAGTTCCTGTTGTTGTTACGTTATTTGTGTTTAATTCACTTTTACCGGAAACGGCGAGTGTTTTTACTGTTACAGTATCTCCACCCTCGTTTCCGAACACAGCGTTTCCATCTATAACTAAGTCATATGAAGAACCGCTCATTTTTCCGCCAAAGCTCACATTATTCCAGTTTCCTGTAGAACCGGCTGTAAGGGTGGTATTGTCTCCAAGTGTTACATCCCCTGAATAAGTCTGATTTCCGTTTGTTTTAACGCTTCCGCCGTCAATTGCACTTGCTCCTGAAACTGAAAGAGAGGTCAGAGATGATACATCACCTGCAACGCCATCAAACTCTGCATTACCTGTAACAGAAAGTGAATAAGCACCATTTATCTTCTTTTCAAAAGTGACTTTAGAAGCAAAAAGAGATGTGGAACTGCTAAGAGTAACGTTATCTTTATAATTTTGTGAATCAGATGTTGTAATACTTACTGAATAAATATTTGTTTCCCCATTTACTGTAAGACTTTGAAGAGTTACCGAATCAGATTCTGTTCCATCTCCAAACAATGCGTTTCCGTTTACAGTAAGAGATTTTCCACTTCCAGAAATATTTCCATTAAAACTAATATTTTCAAAACTGCCTGAAGAGCCTGCATTAAGAGTTGTTCCTAATCCAAGATTTACATTTCCCTTATAAACTTGAGTTCCTGAAGTTGTAATAATTCCACCGTTGATGTCAGAAGTTCCAGAAACAGAGAGTGTTTTAACATTTACGGTATCTCCGCTTGAATCTCCAAAAAGGGCATTTCCATCAATAACTAAATCATATGAAGAACCGCTCGCTTTTCCACCAAAACCAACATTCTTCCAGTTTGCTGTAGAACCG
>JABUUX010000457.1 GCA_021442965.1 Treponema sp. | reverse complement strand
CGCATACCCCTTTGGCGCAATTCGCAGCGCCCCATTTTTACCAACAGCTAAAAAGCGTTATTTTATACAAACGGATCGTCAATTGTAATCACACAGTTAATGTCCTGTTCTGTTTCATTAATCCGTTTTGAAAGAATTTGTTTGATTTCTTCTTTTGAAAGTGTACAGTCATGAGGGCGTACGGCATCAAAAATCAGATTTGTATGTTTTTCTCCCGGAACCATTCGGACGTCATGAATAGAAATTCCTTTGTGAATTTTTTTTGCTTCTGCCACAGCAAATTGTTTCAAAATTACCAGGCGTTCATTTTTTAAGTCAACCGGATCCATATGAATTGTTACCAGACAGTTGAATTTTTCAGATACCGCAAATTCTGCATCATCAATTACTTCGTGAAGTTCAAAAATATTCTGATCTCCTGGGACTTCTGCATGAAGGGACATAAATAATCTTCCAGGACCGTAATCGTGAACAATTAAATCATGTATTCCAATAATTGGTTTAAATGATAAAACTTCTTTTTCAACTTCTTTAACAAAATCAGTTTCCGGAGGAAGTCCAAGAAGCGGGTCTATTGTTTCTTTTGCAGCTTCAAATCCTGTTTTAAAAATGAACAGAGCAACAATTATTCCTCCAATACCATCAACTGGAAGTGTTGTAAAACGTGAAATAAGGAGGGCTGCAATAACCACCGAAGTAGAAATCATATCTGAAAGACTGTCTTTTGCTACCGCTTCCATTGCAGGAGAGTTAATTTTTTTTGCGGTAAAGTGATTGTACAGATACATATAGAATTTTATAAGAATAGAACAGCCCAAAACAATTCCCTGAAGAAGGCTGTTTCCAAAACTATCTGTTAATGCAGACAGTTCAGGACGATTTTTTAGAACTTCAATGACATTTGCCACAGAACCTTTTATAAGCTCAAATCCCATCATAAAAATGAGAAAAGAAACTGCAAGTCCTGCTATGTATTCCATTCGTCCGTGTCCAAAGGGGTGATCTTTGTCGGGCTTTTTACCAGAAAGTTTAAACCCTAAAAGAGAAATTATAGAGGAAGCCGCATCTGAAAGATTATTGAAAGCATCGGCAGTCAAAGATACCGACCCACTCAATTTTCCTGCAATAAACTTTCCTCCAAAGGTAAGAATGTTCAGAAAAATACCAACTGATGAACAAAGAATCCCGTAAGCACGTCTTACTTTAGGATCTGAATAATTTTTGTGATTTTTAATAAATATACCGGCACCGATTACAGTCATATTCTTCATTATATCTGTTTCCCTGAATAATGACAAATTACTGACTCACTTTTATTTAAATATAAAAAACGTTATGATTTATCCCTATGGAAAAAATAGTTGTTGACCGGGCTCACAT
The DNA here is from genome assembly GCA_021442965.1 of Treponema sp. The sequence goes on along the minus strand of JABUUX010000457.1, from coordinate 2,265 downwards.
TGAGTCTCTTTCTTTTTCTGATTTAGTAACACTTGCTGATGAATACGGTATTGATGTTCCTGAAGATTTGGATCGTCAGTTTCTGATTGCTGAACTTATTGAAGTTATACAGGAAAGTGGCAGCGCAGATGACGGAATGCTGGTATCTGTACCTTTTGCGGAAGGAGAATTTGTTCTTCCCAAAAATTATAACGAAACTCAAATTTCTGCAGTCCTTAGAAACCCTGCATGGGCTTTTGTTTTTTGGAACATCAGTGATGCAGATAAGAGTATGATAAAAAAGCGAGGCTGCTCACTAAGCCTTAGAATTTGTTCTTATGAATCAGCATCTGACCCCGCAGAAGAAAAGAAGCCTGTAAGTTCCTTTGAAATCCAGAATCTGGGCTCAAGTCAGGAACAATATGTTCTTCTTCCAACAGATACTCCTTTTGTTAGAATTGAACTGGTATACGAGAATTCATCTACTGGAAAGGTTCTTGCTGCAAGTTCAGTTATTGAAATACCTCAAGGGGCTTCTTTTTTGAATTCTATCAGGCCCGGACAGGAACCTGAGGTAAGTGAAATCGTAAAGCTTTCTGGCTTTAATGATATTCTTACCCATCACTACGAAAATCACAGACAGTCTTTTTCTTAATTTTTTTACAGGATAGCAATATGTCGGACAGAAAATTAGTACTTTTATTAAACTCAAATCAGGAATATATCCGCCACCTTCAGGAAGAGGATGTAAAAAAATATGCGCCGGAAATAAACAGATTTTTCGAAGCAATTACAAATACATACATCCCGCTTTTGAATATGATGGAAAATTTGGAAAAAGATTGCATTCCATATAAAATTCAGATGGTTATGCCGCCTGTTCTTTGTACACTTTTGGAGGATACAGTTGTTCAGGGACAGTATGTATCATGGCTTGATCGTGCCATTGCATTTGGAGAACAGGAAGTAAAACGTGTTTCTAAAAATAAAAAACTGCAGGAACTGGCACAGACTGTTCTTGAAAAATATATAAAAACAAAATCAGATTTTACAGAGCGTTATGCGATGAGTCTTGTTCCTCAGTTTTCGGCTCATCAAAAGTCAGGCGGACTTGAACTTATGGCTTCCTGTGGTACTTCTATTTATCTTCCTTTCTATAAAGATATGAAAGAGATTATGAGTGCACAGATAGAAACCGGACTTCTTTCTCACAAGCATTTCTTTGGTGAAATCCCGGACGGGTTCTGGCTTCCTGAACTTGGGTATGCTTCTGGTATAGAAGATGTTGTCAGATCTTATGGATATAATTACACAATTCTTGATGCCAGAAGTACTCTCCTTGGAGAAACTCTTCCGGAAAACGGAATCTTTTATCCATGTCGTTTTAACAATTCTCTTGTTGCGTTCACAGCTCAGAAAAATATTGACGGAATGATTTTTGGTGAAGACGGTTATGCAATGAAACCGGTTTATAGAAACGAAAATCGTGATGCAGCCTTTGACCTTCCGGCAAAAAATCTTTCTTCATTTTTTGAAGCAGGTTCTGCAAGATACGCATCGGGATACAAATACTTCAATAAATCAAATGATTCAAATGATGATTACGAAGTAAATCCTTCTGATGAATCAGAAATTTACAGTTATGAACTTGCTTGTGAACAGATTCAGAAAGATGCAGAACATTTTCTTTCTGAAAAATCAACAGAATTAAATAAAGCACGCAGTCTTGCTTCTGATGTAGATTTTGTTTCTGAAACATGTGTAATAAACCTTGATAATTTGCGTCATAACTGGAGTGAAGGTGTTATGTGGATAGAAGCTTTGTTCAGAAATGCTGACAAGGCTGATTTTGAATTTACTACCTGTAAAAATCTTCTTAAGAAGCAATATAATCTTCAGAAAATTACACCTTACTACGCATCATGTTTAGGAAGCGGATACGGTGAAAATCTTCTTTCAAGCAAGAACTGTTGGATGATGCGCTATCTTGTAAAAGCCAGCGAAAGAATGGTTGATTTATCTGACCGTTTCCCAACTGATACAGGTCTTAAGGCGCGGCTTTTGGATTTGGCGGCAAAAGAACTGATGATTATTCAGGATTCCTCATGGGCTAAAATGCTGGATGAAGATATTTCTCCTGAATATGTTAAAAAAATATTTAAAGAAAGCATCAATGCCTTTACTATGGTTTTTGACTCTTTAGGTTCAAATACTGTAAGTACTGAATGGCTTACCAATTTAGAAGCAGAACATCCTTTGTTTCCGTGGATGAACTACAGGATTTTC
>JABUUX010000234.1 GCA_021442965.1 Treponema sp. | reverse complement strand
GTAAAAATTAGATTTTAAATCAATAATAAAAAAATTGAGATTTTTGATATTTTAAGTTAAAATGTAAGAATGCAGGAAATAAAAACGAAATCTATTGCAGTTCTAACCGGGCAATGTTCCATAAATGAAGAAAACGATGCTGTACGCGGCATTTGCTCTGCAGCAAAAAAAGTTGGATGGAACGTATTCATTTTCAATGCTCTTAAAACTTCACTGCAAAATGATTTACCCGTTCTGGAAACAAGTATTTTTTCTCTGTTAAACTTTGACTCCATTTCCGGTGTTATCATCACACAAAATATAATGAATGATAAAGAGCTGGGCGAAAGACTTGTACATGAATGCAAAGCTCATAAAATTCCTGTTTTCTCATTAGGATACAAAAGCCCCTTATGTCACAGTTACTTCTATGAAAGCAATGATTACCTGGAACATATTGTTGACCACGTAATAGAAAAACATGGATGCAAAACCCTCAATCTTGTAGCAGGAATAGAAAATAATGTTTTTTCAGAAAACAGAATCAAAGCTTTTAAGAACTCTTTAAAAAAACACAATCTTTCTTTTGATAAACGAAGATTGTTTTACGGTCAGTTTTGGGAAGGGCCTACAAGTGCCGGAATGAAAGAATTCTTCAATTCCGGACTTCCTCTTCCAGACGCCTTTATCTGCTGCAATGACTTAATGGCTATGACCGTTTGTTCAGAATTATATGAGCACGGATACTCAGTCCCTAAGGATGTAATTGTAACCGGCTATGACGGAATAGAGTTTGAACACTACTCTACTCCAAGACTGACCACTGCAAAATGTAACTACGAAACTTTAGGTTCTCTCTGTTTTGAGAATTTGGTAAAAATTATTACAGGAAAAAAGGTTCCAAAACATCAGACAATTTCACCAGAACTAATATTTTCAGAATCTTGCGGATGTCAGAATGGATTTAAATCAAACCATAATAATCTGGCTATGAAAGCTATGAAGAATATAGGGGGATTAAGGTATATAGGAACTTTGACTCATATGCTTGCAACTGCAGCTTCTTACGCAAACAGCATAGAAGATTTAAGACGCGTTCTGCCATCTCAAAGCTATTACAATCCTAACTGCTGGGTCCTTCTAAATCACGATTATGACTCTCCGCAAAGTCCAAACCCTTATTCCATAAAAAATCCATTCAGTGAAAAAGTAGACTGCTTTCTAATCCCTAAAAAGTATGATCAGGATAATAAAAATCTACCCATTAGCCATAAAGAATATATTCCTCATTTAAAAGAAGTTATTGAATCCGGGATTACAAACATTGTATTTATGAATCTGACCTTTGGAGATGAAAGCATTGGCTATATGGCCGTTCCTTATGATCATTTGGGTCTGTCATTGGACAGCATGGAAGTATTCGCACAAGGATTAAGTCAGGGGCTTTCTTCTATCAAATATCGAACACAGCTGGAATATATGACTGTAAGAGACATGCTTACGGGAATTTATAACAGACGAGGTTTCTTTAGTGAAATGGATAGAAAATTTGAAGAAGCCAAAGAAAAGAATCTGAAGAAACACCATTTTATCGTTTTTTCAATTGATATGGATGAATTAAAATACATCAATGACACATATGGTCATAGAGAAGGCGATTTTGCAATTACAAAAATGGCAGAAATGATTACAAAAGCTGGTGGACCTAATGCAACCACTGCCAGATTTGGTGGAGATGAATTTGTAATTGCAATATTCACAAATGAAAATGTTGATGAAATGATTTCAAAATTTAAAGAAAATCTAAATGACATTATGATTGAAACAAATAAAGCAATCAAAAAACCGTATAAAATCAAAGCAAGCCTTGGAGCAGAAAGTTCTACAATCAACACAAAAACAAAACTAGAAAAACTTATTGCAAAAGCGGACGAATTAATGTACACAGAAAAGGCTTCAAAAAAACAAAACAATCAAAGATAAAAAAGTTAAAAAAAAATCGGACCCGAAAAACAAAACAAAAACGGGTCCGAAAAAAGGCGAAGTCAACAAACTGCTGAGTTCATCCATTAGGAGGCTGATTAAAACCGCAAAATTAGTTCTTTGCGGCCATGGCTACGGATACTCCAGAAGAAAGACGGTTTTCAAAATAAGAGGCTACTTCGTCTTCAAAAAGTTTATCAAGAGTATCCTGATAATTAATAATTTTTCCAACATAGTTCAAAGTACTCTGCGGAGTTTTATTAGAGCGCACTTTATTAGTTCCGGCATTATACATAGCTAAACCGGAAACTTCATTTCCTGCTGTATTCAAACAAAACTTCAAATGTGACATTCCGAACTTTGCACTAACCGCAGGATTAAAAAAATCTTCTTCTGAAAGAGAAGGAAAAGAATTACTGTTCAGCTGGAAAAGTCCGCGGTCAATAGATTCATTTGAATTCTTGTTTACAGCTTTTGAATTGTATCGGCTTTCTGTATAAGCAAGCGAAAATGCCAAAGAAAGCGGAATATCATTCTTTTCGGCTTCTTCAAGAATAGAAAGAGCCACATCTCTTTTTCCTGTTACGTGAATATAAAACCATTCAACTGCTGCTCTGGAATCAGGTTCTCTATAAAGTTTAAGCCCATTATCCAGATTTGCATCACTGGTTTTTTCTGCATATTCATTAAGGTAAGTTACAAATGTTGGTTCAAAGTTATCGTAATCAGGTTCAATACATCCGTCTTCTGATTCAGCTACAAATTGAGTTTCTGTAAAATCAGTAGGAAGGAAAAAATAAACAGCAAATGCTCCTGCAAGAAAAAACAATGCGAGAAAGGTGAATAACAAGCAGGAATTTGAAAAACCGGATTTATCTTCTTTCATCTTCATAAATCCAAAGATAATATAAAGTTTGAATGAATTCAAGACTTTTTAGTGAAAAAGTTTACTTTTCTTTCGCAAACTCTACGGTTTTTCGCATATAACAACATTTATTACAATATGACAATTTTATTCTGAAAGTTGTTACTAAAGTTGAAGTTTTCTGCAACCGATTTTGAAACAAAATAAACGTATTGGGAATGCTTTTTTGAAAGCAGGTTTATAAACTCTTCAATGCGGTTCTCTGTATTTTCGGAAAGAAAGGTTTCATCAAAAAGAAAACCGGCTACGCTTTTACAGTCTTTTACTCGGCGGGCTGTATGATTACAGGTATTTAAAAAGCGTTCAAAGTTCAGTGCATTTGAAAGGTCCAGGTTTGAATGAGGCGCCAGAATTAAAAATTCCCCTTTTTCATCTTTAGAAAGAAATTCTTCACGCCAGACTGCAAGTTGTTCTTCATTATAAACTTCTTCGTCTAACTCAATATCGGACTGAAAAAAATCCACAACAGAAAATAAAGAAGGATTTTCTTCTGTGTCATCGGAAATGCGGAATAATTTATTATCAATTACTTTAAAAACAGAATCTAATTTCATTTTACACCAAACTTTTCATAATATACTGATAAAAAAAAGATTGTGCAATTTGTATATGCTAATAAAACGTGTTTTAAGAATAAGGGGCTACCCGCCACAAGTGGCGGTCGGGCTGCTTCAGGTTCCGGCATTCGCCTTCATTCTGTTGGGCGGTGGTTGCTTTTGTTCGCTCGGTGGTTGGTTTTGTTCGCTCGGTGGTTGAGCTTGTCGAAACCACC
>JABUUX010000347.1 GCA_021442965.1 Treponema sp. | reverse complement strand
ACCAGATTTGTGTTTTTTGTGAAATTTATATAAAAAAAATAGCCATTCCTGATATATAGGAACGGCTAAATTATTATCATAGAGAAAATTATTACAAATCAGAAAGTTCTTTTTCTTTATCTGCAATTTCTAAATCACAATCCTGTAAGGATTTTAAATAAGACTTAACAGGTTCTGATTCTACAGAAACAGTTTTTCTCTTTGACTCCAAAAACAGTTTCGCAATTTCACACCCCATTTTTAAATAGATTTCTTTTTTTTGTTTCTCTAACTTTTTAATTTCAAGCTTCAGCACATTTTTATCACTGAATTTTTGAACAGCATTACCGGCTTTATCAAATGCACTCTTTGTTGATTTTGCAACCTTTCCTGCACCATCCTTTACTTTCTCAACAATATCCATAATAAAACTCCTAAATAATATTTATACAGCCTCAGTAACTGAGTTAATTACATAAAAATCGCTTTTAAAACCTGTTTCAGCTAGAGCTCGTGACGATTCATTTGACATAGAAAGAAAAAAAAGCTTATTCCCAGCTTCTACACTGTCATTAAATGCAGTCATAAGAAGTCCTAAACCAGAACTGTCCAATTCAATAAGACCAGACATATCCAAAACTACATTCTTGGACTTTACTATTTCGTAAAGTTTTCCTTCAAAATCGCCAAGTGTATATGCATTCAAACCACCTTTCAGTTCGTACAAAGTATAGTTTGCACCTTCTCTTTCTGTAATTGCAAGCTGTTCCATAAAAAACTCCTTTATTTATAATTACCGAAAAAATAATCGGGAAAAAATTAATTCAAAAAGTTACAAACTAAAATCAGCTGGCAGACCGAATGCTGTAGGATCAAAATCAAAATCGTTATTTTCCTTGGAATTATTTGTAATATCTTGAACAAAAAAATCATCAGTAGAAGGAGTCAAAGACTCCAAATTACTTTGTTCTGCAAATGAGTTTTCTTTTTCCTCTGATATCACTCCAACTTCTTTTGTTTCTGGTTCAACTGCATCATCTGGCAATTCTAAATCAAAGTGTCCTTCATTTTCTGGATTAACAATCACTTCAGTAATTGATTCATCAGCATAATTCGCTTCTTCTCTATATTCATTTTCTGAAGGCTCAGCAATAAATTCTTTCTGATTATCAGCAATTTGTTCACCAACTAAATCTGTATTATCTGTTACACTGTCATCTTCTGCTTTTTCTGCATCAAAAGACTCCTCTCTTAATGCTTTTTCTGCAGCTAGTTCTTCAGGAGTTGCAAATTCAGCAGCTGTTTTATATTTCAAAACAAAAATTGAAACATCATCATCAAGCTCCTTTGACATAAACTTAGTCAACCCTTCATATGTAAACTGTGCCATTCTCTGAGCGGGATAAGTAGAATTATCAAGCAAAGCTTGGGAAACACGTTCACGACCAAACTTTTCACCTCTAAGTGAAAGTGAATTAATTAAACCGTCGGTACATGTCATAATAATATCACCACGATTCAGTTTTGTTGTTTTTACAGAAATATATGGTGTTATATCTTTTGCATACCCAAGAATATGACCACTACCTTGAATTTCGATAACATTATTATACACCTGTGTATACATAAACATCGCAGGAACCCCACAGTTTATGTAATACATAGTATCCGTTTCAAAATCTATAAGAGCAAACAGACCAGAGAAAATTGTACCTTTTTTTAATGACTCTCTTATAAATACATTTATTTTTGCAACAAGTTTTTTAAAATCATGTATTTCTGCAAGATAAGTTCGAATAATAGACTTAAGAATAACCATGTTCATTGAAGCTGCAATACCCTTTCCACTCAAATCTCCTACAACAAGAAGATGTCGGGTATCTGTAAGACGAATCAAATCAATAAATTCACCACCAATATTATGTGCAGCAACCATCATATAGCCAACATCAGCTTTATTACTCTTAATATGATCTATATTCTCCTGAATAGAAGTAATTATCTGAGAAGACATTCGAAGCTCACGGTTTACAGTACTTAAAACTTCCTTATTTGAAATATTTCTAACATAATAACCGAAAACAAAGAAATAAGAATATAATTTTTCGAATGCTTTTTTATCATACTCTTTATAATGATCGCCACTTATTTTCTTTCCAAGGGTAATAATACCAACTATATTGTGACCTTCATTTAGAATAATCATCGCGTCAATTTTGCCCTCTAAAAAAATATCTTTAAGAGGTTGCCGAATATCGTCGTATTCATGCTGATCATCTACTTCAGATAAAATAATTACGTTTCGTTGATTATTCAAAAGCGTATCAAAAACTTTGTTATTTACCGTAATTGTATATTTTGAATTATTTGAAGAATAAGCTGGCCCCAAAACCCCATGACCATTATCCAAAAGGATATTAAGAGAAGAACATTCAACATTATTTTTAAATACACTGAACATTCGTTCTGTTACGATATCCATTTCACCAGTATAATCGATTGATGCCAGAGCTTTTTCAAAACTAGCTTCATAATCATTTGTAACTGCAGCACTTCCTTTCATAATCCAGTCCCAAACCTTCCATGACAAAAGTACTGCAGCAGTACATGTAGAAATCACAATAATTTCGTATAAACCAAAACCTTCTAAATCTAACCCCTTTAAGAATACAAAAACAGCTGCAACTGCCAGTGCAGGAATTAAATAGGCAACAACAGTACGCAGAATATTAATGAACACACCCTTTCCAGAAGGAACCGTAGTTTTTCTAAAAGCAGTATAAACAAGTACAAAAAAAGCTATATAACTATATAGGAACAAGTAGGAGAAAGCCGGTTCAGTACTTGAAATGTACTTAAAGAAAAAATTTAAAGCACACATTACAATCAAAGCCTCTGAAATCAGAACAGCCTGATAATTTTGAAGCGCTGTAGAATTTTTTTCTCTTAAAATGAACATTATAAAGCAACCAAGTATTGGAAGGACAATTCTGAAAACTACGTTATATAACGTAACCCAAGTCCACGGAAACACTGTTCTGGCAAGTCCATGGAAAAGATATCCTGAACCAATATAAATTCCTTTTTCTGCTGACAGTTCAAAAGTTTTAAATTTTGAGAAAACAAAAATAATACCAATTACATAACAGATTATTCTGCATGCCATCAATATCCCATTACTTTTATTCATTCCAATTTGAATAAAACTGAAAAAAAGCGTAATAAAGAAAACTGATTCCAGCATAAACAGAACTTTCAACATTAAATGAGTCATTGTTGAGACCCAATAAGGGCTGAAAATCAAAGTAAGAGCAAAAACTCCCGCTTCAATTGTCAATAGCAGAACAGAAACAACAAGAGAACTTATCTGAGTAGAAACACTTCTTAAGTTCTTATCAATAAAGCGAGTTAAAAGAGCCAGAATTACAATAGCGGCAATATTAAGAATAATGTACATCATATTAGTAACCTACCTTAGCGATCATCATCGTTACGTCATCATGGAGTTTTTTATCGCCGTTATAATCCATAATTAATTTTACTATATCATCAACAAATTCTTTTGGTGATTTTGCAGCACCAGACTGAAGTGTTTTTCTGAATATTTCTGTATCACCTAATTCAACTCCGTTATCATCCATTACTTCAGAGACACCATCCGTAGCCATTAAAATAGTGTCACCTCTAAACAG
>JABUUX010000090.1 GCA_021442965.1 Treponema sp. | reverse complement strand
ATAATAAACTATTTTTACATCCTGTGTTGATATGGTGCAAGTTGTAGACTATAACAAAGGAAAATATGAATTCAGTTTACGCATACTGCTTTCTAAACCACTGATGACTCTGGCTGATATGGATATAGATGATTTGTATGACAGTGTTAATCCGGATGATCTTCCAGAAGAAATAAATGCAAAAATTATCGATACTGATAATGAAGCTGGTTTTTCAATGTCTTTTTCTGCGGATCCAAAAGAGGATAACAATAGCCTTGAAGTATTTTTTCCTAAAAAACTAAAAGACGGTTCCATCAGCATTCCAATCCTTATGGGAGAACAATTAGCTGATACAAGTACAGAAGACTTTCTAAGCGGTGAATATGCATTTGTGGGGCAGGCAATGTTTTCTTCTGCTAAGTGCAGATTTTTTCTTTCAAATAAAATTGCTTCAGACTTTACTTCTGCATTTGTAAGAAACAAGACTACATCTTCTTCAGAGTTTGTTGAATTTTATAAAGTTGGAAACATGTACTGCTTTGAAATTCCTTTCATTGAACTTATGAATGGAAAAACTGAACTGATAATTAAATAGCACTTCTTACTTGGAGACACACCGTCCGTGTCGTGCCGCTAATGCGGGGTTTTTATAGGGAGTTAATAATGATTCATATTGTCGCAAAAAATGAGCCATCCAAAATAAAAGAAGCTTATATGAGAGCTCTTGCAATTGGTATTTCTTTAGTAGCTTCAGGACTTGTTATCCTGTGCCTTGGGAAAAATCCTTTTGTTGTTTTTGGAAAAATTATTACAGGCTCCATTGGTTCCGGATATGATATCCGCCAAACCATTCACAAAGCAATTCCTCTTACAATGCTTTCCTTAGGAATTGCAGTTTCCTTCAGAATGAAATTCTGGAATATCGGGGCTGACGGTCAGTTTTATATGGGAGCGTTTGGTGCGGCCTTCATTGCTTTTAACTTCCAGAGCCTTCCTGCAGGAATTATGATTCCACTTATGATTCTTGCCTCAATAATTTGCGGAGGTTTATGGGCAACCGTTGCTTCACTCTTAAAAAACAAGATTGGAGCAAATGAAACACTTGTTACACTTATGCTTAATTACATAGCAACAAAATGGATTACCTATCTTCAGTACGGACCTTGGAAACGCCCGGACGGATTCCCTCAAATGCCTCGCTTTGTAAAAGCTGCCATCCTTCCCCGCATTGGAGGAATCCACATAGGCTGGATTTTAGTTGTCATTTGTGTTGCACTTGTATATACAATGTTCAAGAAAACTAAGTTTGGATTCGAAATTGACGTTATAGGAGAAAGCAAAGCCTCGGCACATTATGCAGGAATTAATGTTGCAAAAGTAACTTTTCTTGCAGTTTTTATTTCTGGTGCCCTGTGTGGCATGGCGGGAATGATGCAGGCTTCGGCAATGGAAAAATCTCTTACTTACCAGCTTTCAGGAGGTATGGGATTTACCGCAGTAATTACCACATATCTGGGTCAATTGAATCCTCTAATAATCGTGATTGTGTCTTTTCTTTTTTCAATGCTTATTCAAGGTGGTTCCAGCATTCAAGCCTCTATGGGCATTCCTTCTTCCATGTCTATGGTTATCCAAGGAATCATTATATTCTTTGTACTGGGAAGTGAATTCTTCCTTCGCTACAAATTTGTTAGAACAAACAACAAGGAGATTGCAAAATGATTTTTCCTTCACTTTCTTTATTTCTTCAAACCTCTGTTCAAACCGGAACACATATTCTGCTTGGTATAAATGGTGGAATTCTTAGCGAAAAAGTTGGAAACATGAATCTTGGAATTGAAGGCATGATGCTTATGGGAGCGGCTGCGGGATTTGCTACTGCTATTGTTACAAACAATCCCTTTTTAGCAGTAATGGCCGCCGGTTTTGCAGGACTCTTTGGTGCAGCTATTTATGGATTTATTACTATTACGCTTAAAGGCAATCAAACAGTAACAGGAATAGTTCTTACAACTTTTGGAACAGGTGTAGCGGGACTATTCAATGAATTCCTTTCTGGAAAATCCTTACCGGATGAATTCCGAGCCGTATTTGCGCCAAAACCAATCCCACTTCTATGTAAAATCCCAATCCTTGGGCCAATGCTTTTTGACCAAGGTATTTATGTTTATTTGTCAATTATCATCGCTATTCTTTCATATATTTATATGTATAAAACCAGAATAGGACTTAGCATGCGGGCAATTGGAGAAAATCCTGCCGCTGCCGATGCTTCAGGTCTTCCGGTAACTGCTATAAAATATGCAAACGTTCTTACAGGCGGATTCCTGTGCGGAATGGGCGGAGCATATCTTTCTCTTGTTTTTGTTCCAAGCTGGCTTAGTGACATTACTGCAGGAGCAGGGTGGATTTCTGTAGCGTTAATTATTTTCTGTACATGGAATCCATTAAAAGCAATCTACACAGCATATCTTTTTGGAGCTCTTCAGGGGCTTGGATTTAAATTTCAGGGAACAGGATTTACAATCTTTGGTCACTCTATAACAATGAATAAAACAATTTTGGATATGATTCCATACCTTGCTACAATCATTGTTCTGGTTTTTATCAGTCTTAGAAAGAAGAAAGAATATCAGGCACCGGCTAGTCTTGGGGTTCCATACTTCCGAGAAGAACGATGAGTAGAATGCACAATTCATAATACAAAATTAAGAATGCTTGTGTATGAAGACTTACATTTTTATCGTCGCTGGGTCCCATTTAGGGGACGTAGAAAAACAAGCTTTGCTTGTTTGATGCATGAAACTGAAACGGGACGCAGACAAAAATGGGGCGCTGCGAATTGCACCAAAGGGGTATGCAAGGCGTAGTGAGTACCCTACCCCTTTAGTTAGCGAGTAAAAATACGCTAGAAAATATAGTTTCTACTTATGGGACGCAGGCGAGAAGTTAGGGAGGGACCCTCTGGGAAGACTCCCTGACTTTCGCCGTCGCTGGGACCCATAAGTAGAAACTGAATATAATTTTTGTAAATTTTTAGGAGGTTATATGACAAAAGTTTTATCTGTAGGCGGTTCCATCGTTGTGCCTGAAAAACCTGACACAGAATTCCTTACAGGATTTGTAAAAATGACAAAAGAATGGCTGGACGGCGATAAGAACCGTCGTCTTATTCTAGTTGTTGGTGGCGGAGCTCCTGCCCGCATTTATCAGAATGCTTATAAAGAAGTGTGTAAAGAATCAGATTCAAATGCCGCAGACTGGATTGGTATAATGGCAACTCGAATTAATGCACAGTTGGTAAAAGCATGCTTTGGCGATTACTGCAAAAATGATGTTGTTTACAATCCAACTGAAGATGTAAATTTTGAAGGACAGGTTCTGGTAGCCGCTGGATGGAAACCGGGATTTTCTACTGACAACGATGCAGTTCTTCTTGGCGAAAAATTCGATGCAAAAACTATTGTAAATCTTTCGAATATTGAAAAAGTTTACACAGATGACCCTCGAAAAAATCCCGACGCAAAACCTTTGGATACAATTTCTTGGGCTGATTTCCGTGCAATGGTCGGCGATGAATGGGTTCCTGGCAAAAATTGTCCTTTCGACCCGATTGCATCAAAAAAGGCTTCTGAACTTGGCATGAAAGTAATCTGTGCCGGCGGCAAAAACATCCCGAACATCGAAGCCATTTTGAATGACAAGGATTA
>JABUUX010000405.1 GCA_021442965.1 Treponema sp. | reverse complement strand
CCCGAAGCCTGAGCTTCCACAAGAACAACAGGGAGTCCTTCGTATAAACTTGGAAGAAGAAAAACATCCATAGCCTGATAAAGTTCCTGAGCATCATTTCTTTGCCCAAGAAATTTCACGCTTGTTTCAAGTCCAAGTTTTTTTACATATTCTTTTAATTCCATTTCCAAAGGTCCCTGACCTGCAATTATAAGAACAGAATCTTTTTCTTTTTCGTGTACCGATGAAAAAACATCAATTATAAACTTTTGATTCTTTACAGTAACAAATCTTCCAATATGTCCCAAAACAAAAGTATTTTCAGAAATACCAAGTTCCGTCCGTTTTGATTTTCTAACATTCTTATCAAAGCGGAATTTTTCCAAATCGATTGCGTTATTCAAAAGAAATACTTTTCCGTCATCATATTTTTTATTTCCAAACTGCCATCTTCCGGCAAGTTCCGAGCAGCAGAAATAATGAGTGGCAAAAATACTGCTCCAAGGACGGAGTATCTGTTTCAGGATATTTTTCTTCCATTCTTTTTTGTTTGTAGAAGAATGACTGTGTGCAATGCGAACGGGAACTTTTGCTTTTTTTGCCGCGCTCAACGAAAAACAGGAAAGTGTATTTAAATGCGAATGAACAATTCTGTAATGGTTTTCATTAAAAATGTTGATAAGTTCTTTTCTGTACGCTAAAACTTTCTGATAAGGCGGAACCAGCATTACTTTTCCACCAAGACTTTCAATTTCTTCGTAAGGAATATTAGTTGAGTCGCTGTCACATATAAAATCAAACTGTATTTTGGAGCGGTCAATATTTCGGTAATAGTTCATTACAACACTTTCAACACCACCGCCAAGCCATTTACCCATAACCTGAGCAATATGCTCAACTGACATAAACACTGCCCCCACTATGCACAGAGTTTTTTATATTCTTCTGCAATTAATTTTATACCATATTCTACATCATCTTCATTTCCGGCATAATTTAAGCGCAGGCATTTATTAAAATGAGGATGATTTTGTACAGGCGTACTGTCCGGTGAATTTCCAAAAAAGAAATATTCTCCGGGCATTACAAAAACACCTTTCTCTTTTAAAATATTATAAAACTCAATTGTAGAAATTTTCAAATCTGGTAAATAAAGCCAGACAAAAATGGAACCTTCACTTTTGTGCATTTTATACTCAGTTCCACTAAAATATTTATGAATCAACCTTTGAATATTCTGTGATTTCTTTTCATAAAAAGGGCGCACGTATTTTGAAGCGGCATCAATTAATTTTCCGCTTCTTATAAGTTCTCCCCCTAAAGCCTGACCAAGGCTTCCAGAAGCAAGAGCCGCAATAGCATTAATTTTTGAAATACAGGAAATGATTTCTTTACGTGCAATGATAATCCCTGTCCTTAAGGAAGGAAGTCCGATTTTTGAAAGACTCATAGAAAGAATTACATTCTCGTCCCAATAAGGCTCTGCATCCTCTGTAAATATAATATCGGGCCAAGGTAACCCGTAAGCATTATCTATAAACAAAGGAATATTATATTTTTTTGAAAGTGCAGAAAGACGTTTTATTTCATCATCAGTCAGAACATTCCCTGTAGGATTTGTTGGACGGGTTACGCAAAGCCCTGATGTATCATTTTTATGACAACTTAAATATTTTTCTAAAGAATCAAAATCAATATGATACTTAAAAGTATTGTCGTCAAAAAATTCAAAACTTGCGGGAATCCCAACAAATATATCTTTTTCTATACACTGGTCTGCGTATCCTACATATTCAGGAACCAATGGAAAGACAATCTTTTTTTTGATTGTCGTTCCATCTTTTTTTGTGCAGGTACCTGCAAACATATTAAAAAGATAGAAAAAAGCTGACTGACTTCCGTTTGCTACTGCAATATTTTCTGAAGTTATTTTCCAGCCATATTTATTAGAAAAATATTCTGCCACATTTTCTAAAAAACTGGTTTTACCTTGAGGTGCATCATAACGACCTATCAGATTTTCAAAATCTTCTCCGTTAGCAAGGATTTTTTCCATTCTGTTGCGGTACATATTTTCAATTTCAGGAATTCGGGCAGGATTTCCCCCACCCATCTGAACAATTCTAAGCCCATCTGGGAATGGTTTTCCTAAATCGTCCATCAACTGATTGATTCCCGAAGGACCCGAAAGCTTCTGCCCAAAATCTGATAGTTCCATATTACAGTCCATTAAAGTGTGGAAATTACCTTGCAAAAATTGTAAAACCAATAGAAGCTACTATTCCTGAACTTGATGGATATTCAGCATTATCAATTACAGAAAAATTTCCTTCGGTTCCAATTGCAGCATTTGTATCTGTAAAGAAATCATATACATAACCTAATGTAAAGTTTAATTTTACAGGACAACCCATATGACCAAAGTCATAAATTCCAGAAAGTGTTACAATATTACTCCACTCGTAACAACCGTCTTTTAAGAAGTACTTATTCAAATCATCCCTGTTTTCTTTCTGAAGTTCTGAATATAAGGAACTTCCCGGCACCTGACGGCTTCCATAATCTGCTCCATGGCGTATAAGCTGATACTGAAGAATTGCAGAAAGATTTACAAGAGGTTTTGATTCCAGTCTTATATGAAATTCATCTGAGTTTGGCGGCAGATAGTATCCTATACATTCACCATTATTTGTATAAGGTTCACAAAGGTAATCGTTATACCAAGGTGTATTTTTTACAGCATGATGTGTATAACAATAAGGTTCCACTTTAGTATATCTGAAAGAAAGTGTTGTAAACGGCAGGAACGGAAGTACAACTTCGGCACCTCCCTGTAAAGCAAACATATATCTTTGTTTCATGAACATTAATCTAGGATCCGGTTTTGGCATTTCATCAAGATATCCGGAAATCCATGCCTTCCAAATGCCAGGCTGGCGGAACATTAAATCCCCAAAAAGACAAAGATTATCATAATCCCCAATTGTATCCTGAACTATAACATTATCAATAAACGGGAACGCATAACCAAGTTCAAAACGTTTTGGCCAGACACATGCACTACCAAAATCAAAATGGAAATATTTAAAATCCAAATCAAGCATGGCAATAGAAAAAGCATTCTGATAAAGATAAGAATCCCTGTACCACTCGTAACTGTCAGGTCTTCTGTAAGCCTGTTCAGTTATGTATCCCTGATTTGGAAATTCCAAGGCTCCGGTTAAAGCAGAAAATGCAATCCATTTGAACGGGCGGAAAGCAATATCCGCAGCAAGGAAAGGATGAGCCATATTATTTATAACAAGGCTTGAACCGTCATCCATTGCAGCCCATTCATGGTCATTACGCCCCATCCCAATTTCTACTCTGTTGTCTAGGAAAGAAGACCTTACTTCCCCATTCATTCCAAAGCTTATTGCATTCTGAGTAGCCCAACCTTCAAGTCCGCTGGCATTCATAGCATCAAGGTACCAGATGTTTCCATCCCAGAATTTTTTATAAGTATATGGCAGAACAGAATAATTTCTGAAAGTATTTATAGCACGGTTAAAATTATAATCCACATCATTTGGTTTTACACCGCCTGTAAAATCATACCACCAGTCACCGATTGTATATTTTCCTTTATAAAACAGGGGCATATATGTAAGACCGACAAAAACTTCAAAACGATACGAAAAATAATTTGACAAATCTCCTTCAATATCCAGCGTATCATAAAATTCGTATCCCCAGGAAGAAAATTCTTTTGGTTCATAAAGAGCACCAG
>JABUUX010000335.1 GCA_021442965.1 Treponema sp. | reverse complement strand
CGTCCGAATGCACCTGTGTCTGTGTAAACGTCAACTTCAACAGTTGGGTTTCCGCGTGAATCAAGAACTTCACGTCCTACGATTTTCTCGATATACATATATTTCTCCTATAAAAAAGAATTACAATTTGAAGAAAAACTTCAAAAAATATTATGATATTTTTTTTGCGATTTAGCAATATGAGAAAATGAGTGATGTTCTGTAATATTTGTTTTTTATCGATTAGTTATAATATCGGGGAAAATAGTTATAGTAGTGTTTTTCAAAATTAAATAGTATTTAAATATATATGAAAGATTCAACTGTAAATATGACAGAAGGAAACACTTTATCACTTCTGATTAGATTTTCAATTCCAATGCTTATTGGAAATATATTTCAACAGCTTTACAATGTTGTTGATTCTGTAGTTGTGGGTCGTCTTGTAGGCTCTGATGCTCTGGGGGCAGTAGGAGCAACATCTTCAATAAGTTTTTTATTTTTTGCTTTGTGTAATGGAATTGGAAATGGTGGCGGAATTGTTACTTCACAATTCTTTGGAAAAAATGATTCTAGGGATATAAAAAGTTGTATCGCAAATGTAGGATACATAATGATTATTTTTCCACTTATTGTTGGAACAGCGGCTTTTTTTCTGACAGGTCCTTTACTCAGAATTTTAAATACTCCTGAAAATCTTTTTCATGATGCATTTGTTTACATGAGAATTCTTTGTGTGGGACTTGTTTTTGTATCGCTTTATAATTACATATCTTCAATGCTAAGAGCCCTTGGGGATTCCAAAACTCCTTTATATTTTCTGATTTTTTCTTGCATTTTAAATACCGGACTTGATATTTTTTTTGTAAAAGTACTTCGGTTAAGTGTTTTTGGAGCTGGAATTGCTACGTTAATTTCTCAGTTTATTTCTGGTGCAGCATGTCTGATTTATGCTGTTAAAACAAATGAGTATTTTAAATTAAAAAGAAATGATCTTAAAATTAATTCTGAAATAATCAGACGTTCAGTTAAAATTGGTGTTCCTTTGTCTTTACAGTTTTCGTTAATTGCTGTATCTACAATGGCTTTACAGCGCGTTGTTAATGTTTTTGGTACAGTTGCCGTTTCTACTTTTACAGCAACAAGCCGTGTAGAGCAGGTAATTCATCAGCCGTATCAGACTTTGAGTGCAGCTCTTTCTACATTTATAGGTCAAAATTTTGGAGCTAAAAAAAATAATCGTGTATTGGAAGGATATCGGAAAGGATTTTTTTTAATGCTTGGTTTTACTATTTTAATGTTTCTTGTAATGCAGTTTTTGGGAAAACCTATAATTTCAATTTTTATTAAGGACGATGAAGTTATGAATATGGGGGCTAAAGCACTTAAGATAACAAGTTTTTTCTATTTTTTTCTTGGAATGATTTATCTTGTTCGCGGAGTTTTAAATGGAGTAGGTGACAGTTTTTTTGCCTTATACAATGGAATTATTGAAGTAGCAGGAAGATTTACTGTTCCCTACATTTTGACAATTCTTCCACTATTCGAAGTCTGGGGAATATGGTGGTCAGTGGGTATTGTATGGCTTGTAAGTGGTGCTACTGCTTGGTTCAGATTTCTAGGTTTTAAAAAGAAACTTAAAAAGGATTTGCAAATTTTATGAGAAATAAAGTTGCAAGACCATAGTAAGTAATTACTGCAACCAAATCATTTACTGTTGTAATAAGTGGTCCTGAGGCAACTGCAGGATCAACTTTTATTTTATGAAAGAACATAGGAACAACGCTTCCAACCATGCTGGAAATGGTCATAGCAAGAAGAAGTGCACTTCCGACACAAGCTGAAACTTTAAAACCCTGAGTCCATGGAAGGTCTTTTATAAAATGTGTGTAAAGTCCAACAAAAGCAAATGCTACAATTCCCAATAAAAGTCCGTTAAAAAATCCTACTCTGATTTCTTTTAAAATAAATTTAAGTTTTTGACTTCCCTGAATGTTTTCGTCCATTAAAACTCTAACTGTAACAGCAAGACTTTGAGTTCCAACATTTCCTGCCATTCCTAAAATAAGACTTTGGAAACAAACTATAATTGCAACCTGTGAAACAAGACCTTCAAAAATTCCTACAACACTTGATACTCCCATACCAAGGAAAAGAAGAAGGATAAGCCATGGAAGTCTTTTTTTCATACTGTCGTGAAGCTTTTCATTCAGGTCTTCTTCTGATGTAAGACCTGCAAGTTTTGCGTAGTCATCAGCCATTTCTTCATCAACTGTTTCAAGGAGAAGTTCTGATGTAATGGCACCGATTACTTCATTATATTCATTTAATACAGGAATTGAGTCTTCCGCATAATCTTTGAGCTGTTCAATAACATCACTTGTTTTATCTTTTGCATTTATACTTGGGTAATTTTTTTGTATGATGTCTTCCAATGGTTTTGTTTCACGAGCCCGAATCAAATCTTTTAATTCAATTGCGCCACAATAATTTTCATTTTCATCATGAACATAAATTGTATTGATATTATCGTTTTCTTCGGCCTGTGCACAAAGACTTCTCATTGCCTGTTTGACAGTAAAATCTTTTGCGATGATGATAAAGTTAGTTGTCATTTTGGAACCGATTTCATCATCTTCATATGAGTTAATAAGACGGATATCCTGTTTGGCTTCGGAATCCATAAGGCTGATAATCTGCTCTCTTTCTTCAACGTTTTCAATGTCTTCAAGAGCATCTACCGCCTCATCAGCGTCCATACTTTCAAGAACGTCAGCGGCCTGTTCTGGAGTGATTTCTTTCAGGTAGTCAGAAACATCATCAATGTATGTAAATATTTCAGAAACTTTGTCAGTTCCTAATACTCGGTATAATTTTTTTCGGCCATCTGTATCAAGTTGCTGGAAAGCTTCCGCTATATCATTTTCATGATAATCGTTTAAAGCATCACGAATTTCATCATCAAGAAAATTTCCAGTAATAATCTGGATAATTGTTTCTATACGTATTTCTTCATTGGTTTGTGTTTCTGGTTCCATTGGAATACTCCATTTTTAAAATATCAATCCTAAATTTTAGTATGAAGACCGATGTTGAACCTGAATGTAACGCTTAGATAATTATAGAAAAGAGGCAGTTACATAAAGGAACATCGAGTATACTCGCGTCACCGCCAGGGTTACTCATAAATGACTACCTCCTAAAGAAAAGATTTAAAAATAATTTACTCAAAATAAGGAAAATTGTCTATCTTTTTTTCTTCTTCATATATTTAATCATTTTGTATAATCTGATAAAATAAAATTAATTATGATAAGGCTTTTGTTTTATCATATTAAAAATAATTAGTAAGAGGCCAAAAAAATGGTAAAAGCAATCGTAGGTGCAAACTGGGGTGATGAAGGTAAAGGTAAAATCACAGATATGATGGCTCAGGATGCAGACATCGTTGTAAGATTTCAGGGGGGAGCAAACGCAGGACACACTATCGTAAATAAATACGGTAAATTCGCTCTGCACACACTTCCATCCGGAGTTTTCTACGAACATACAACAAGCATTATCGGTAACGGTGTTGCGTTGGATATTCCCCGTCTTTTCAAGGAATATAATGAAGTTGTATCTAAGGGTGTTCCTTCACCAAAACTTCTTGTTTCAGACCGTGCACAGATTGTAATGCCTTATCATATTAAATTTGATGAATACGAAGAAGAACGTCTTGGTAAAGCAAGTTTTGGTTCTACAAAATCGGGAATTGCTCCTTTTTATTCTGATAAATATTCAAAAATCGGTTTTCAGGTAAGTGAACTTTT
>JABUUX010000176.1 GCA_021442965.1 Treponema sp. | reverse complement strand
TGTCAGTTGTTTTCTTTACACGTGCTCTAACTTTTGCAACACCATCATCATCAGAAACAGTAGCTGCAATTACATTATTTATTTTTGTTCCAAAACTATTTTTTGTAACATCAGAATAAAGATTTGAAAACTCAATTTTTGGAATATCTGTACTCTGATCAATTTTATAATCTTTAGAAAGTACTTCTGTTTTGTTACCGTATAAGTCAGTTACTGTTACTTTTACATTTACTGTTTCACCGTCTGTAAATGATGAATTTGTTGTATCAAGTGTAATAGAAGATTCATTAGCAACTGTTCCTTTTACTGTGCTGTGATCATGCCCTGAAGTCTGGCACACTGCTTCCCATTCTGCAGTATTTGTTCCCTGTGCATCAGAGTAAGTTACAGGAAGAGTTACACTTCCATTTATACAAATATCTGTTCCAACATCTACTAAAGGAACAGGTTTACCAACACTCAACGCCGGTTTTTTATTGTCGTATACAAAAGCAATTGATTCTGTAGTTTCTGGAGCTTCAGTGTCCCGCGCAGTAACGTTTATTTTTAGTTCAAATTCTTTATCCCATAAAGAATCGTTATTCGGAAGAGCATTTTTACGTTCCAAATCCCACTTAAAAATATACTCTCGTTTTCCTGCAGCAGTTAATGTTTTATATTGTTCAAGTAAAGTTTCTGTATTTTCCTTAAATAAAGCAAAATAACCTTCCGAAATCATGTCTTTCCCGTTCAGTAAGACTTCAATTTTTGGCCAGTCTCCTAAATCTGCATCTGACAACACCTTAAACCAGAATCGCTGTTTTCCATCTGCAGGAACAGAAGGCCCCATAATAGAACCTGCCGTTGGAACCTGTGATTTATATGCATCCTCCAAGTAAAGGAATGTAATGCTTGGCGGCTGAAGATTTTTTGTAATTCTGAATCCGTAGCCGTTACTTGCTTCCGGCTCAAAACTAAATCCTGTATCGCCTGAACCATCGTGCCCCAAAACTACCAGTTGATAGTTTTCTGAAGATTTCAATAAACTTTGATCATTCTTTGTCATAGCTATATTAATCTGCTCTGTATAATCAGACTTCATGTCTTTAGACATTGATTTATATTCGCGCAGAATAATAATATCTTCATCGCTGTCTGTTGCATCTTCAATTTCTTTTATAGTTTTAACCGGTTCATATTTTCCTGTAGCATCATTTTTTTGCAGCCTTACCAAAGCAACGCGAATATTTGACGGTCTGAATTTTTCCTGATTATGTCCGCTCTTTAATTGAAGGGTAATTGGTGAGCCTTCAAACACATTTTTACAATCATCTGTATTTGAACTCCATTCATATCCTTCTACATAATATTTAGGAAAAACATCAGGATTAATTTGAATGCGGCTTGTTTTAGACAGATCTTCATTTGTTTCAGGAACGTCTGCAATACTTGAAGCATTAAGTTTATTCAGCTCTGCTTCTATAGTTGAGTCCTCAGAAATATGCTTTTTATATTCGCTGATTTTATCTGCGGTAAGGGTGAAATCATCTGTTTTAATATAAAGTTCTGTAGATATATTTCCGTTTCCCTTGCCAAGTGTTGAAGTATCTGCATCGCTGTCATAAACAGGAGAATCATAAATACGTGCAGAGTCTGAAATCCTAAATGAAAGATAAAAATTCTTTACATCTTTAAAAGTTGTTGATGAATCTGTAAGACCGTAAATTTTATCAAAATTTGTCTTGAGGATTGCTTTTTGTGAGTCCGAAGGAACTGTTGCGCTGTATTCTGCAATTACAATTCCCTCGTAAGTCATTTTGTACGGAAGTTCAGACTTATATACTTCATTCTTTGAATCATCAAAAACATTGAAATAAACTTTTGAAAGATCCGAAGCATCTTTTACATCTCCGGACAAGCTGATTTTATGACCAAAAACGTTTTTACCTGAATCTGTAATTGAACTCAGATTATCAACAACAAAAACTGGAGGGGTGTTATCTATGCTAAAGGAGCGTGTATCTTTTACCCATCCATATCCGTCTGTGGTTTCTACAGTTACATTGTAATCGCCATCCGGAATATCCCAGCCATTATATGCAACTCTGGAAGACTCCTTTTTTCCTATATCAGCCTGCCAGGTTGTTCCTTTTGACCATGCCTTTTCAGGTTCCGCAACAAGCACCTGACCTTCCTTGGAGTTATAAATATAAGTTGTGTTGGTATCCAGATTTGTAAGTGTAATTTTTATTTCGCTTACACCAACGTCATCTGAAACTGTACCCGCTAATTTAAAGGAGCCCATAATTGAAGCACCCTTAGGAGGATATGTAATTTTTAAAACCGGACGGGTTGTATCTACCGCAGCACCAAGCCCGATTTCACAACCACCAAACATTAAAAGAAGTCCGCTAAGTAAAACTGTTACAACGTTCTTAATTTTTGAGACAGATCTTTTCATAAAAACCTCAAATAAGAACTTTCATTTAAAACAAAGTTCTTACATATTTAAATTTGCTTCCTTTTGTCTTAACTCCAAAAAAAGACAAAATTTCACTTATTCAATTTTCGGCATGAACTATAAAAAAATTGAATTTCCGTTATCAAATTAAAATATGCTATTGAAGTTTTTTGATTATTTACTTTCCGCTGTTACGCTCGTAAAACACTCCGTCTTCGTACCCCTGAACTGTTTTATCTGTTTCTGCCATATCCAGTCTTTTAAGAGCCCACATACAGTATTCAGAATTTATTTCTGCGCCAAAAAATTTTCTTCCAAGTTTTTTTGCAACCACGGCTGTTGTCCCGCTTCCCATAAAGGGATCAAAAACTACATCCCCTGCCTTTGAACTTGCCAGAATCAGTTTGGCTATAAGCTTTTCTGGTTTCTGCGTTGGATGGTCTGTGTTTTCGGGCATGGACCAGAATGGCACCGAAATGTCATCCCAAAAGTTTGAAGGACAGGTCAGACGGTATTTTCCTTCCTCGGTGTCTTCCCAATCTTTCGGTTTGCCGTTTTCTTTGTATGGTGCTATAACCCGACGTTTTTGTTTTACAGCTTCTATATCAAAATAATAGTCATCATTCTTTGTTGCAAACCAGATATCTTCTGTACAATTCTTCCAGTTATGAGCAGCTCCGCGCCCTTTTTCCCTTTGCCATGTAATACGATTCTGCACTTTCAGGGACTTTTGGGCTATTTTGTACAACGAATTTGAGCATTTCCAGTCTCCGCATAAATAAAGACTGGCATTATCTTTTAGTAAAGGCATTAAAAGCGGAAACCAGCTTTCCAGATATTCGTCATACGCCTGTTCACTACGCCCTGCAAATTTTACATTCCCAAAGTCTTTATTAAGATTATAAGGCGGATCAATTATCATAAGGTCTACCGATTTTTCCGGTAAAAGCGGAATAAGTGACAGTAAGTCGCAATTAAAAATTTTATCTTCACATTCCGAGTGTATGATTTTTTGCACAGGTAGTTTTTCTATTTTTTTGGAATAAAACTTTGTTTCTTCTTCACTCAATGTCAGAGTTCTGTTCCGTGGAGCTCTTTTTATTTCTTCCATACCAAATCTCCCATCTCTCAGGAATTCTTTCCCCAATTTTTTGTTTATGATGATTTTAAAATAAGGAATAATTTTACTATACAATATTTTAACTTCTTAATGTATAATTTTAACTTACAGACAGGAGATTTAGTCTAAGCAAAAATGTGAGTAAAACTACATGTCCCAAACCGATTGGGAGAATGTCTTAGAGTAATAAGAATTATTCTAAACCCGTTTTTGTAAATACTTTCCTGCAATTCTTTTTTTGCAGTT